>JBJELA010000427.1:0-4527 GCA_051878915.1 Candidatus Weimeria sp. | reverse complement strand
TAACTGAAGGAACAGATATATCTCCCTTTCCTGATGAGACATATACCTTAACAGTCGATCCCGGCTCTACCTTTGTACCGGCCTCAGGATCAGTTCTGGTGATATCTCCCTTGTCAACAGTATCTGAACTTTCCTCTCCGGCCTTTGCGAATTCAAGTCCCTTCTCCTTTAAAGCAGCCTTTGCCTGGGCTACAGAGTAGTTCTCAAGGTCAGGGACCTCGACTACAGTCTTTTCAGAAGAGGTATCACTGCTGCTCTTTTTTCCAAAATGGAAAATATCAAAAATAGATCCTACAAAGAACAGAATGATAATTACGATAACTACTGCCGCAGCTATTCCCATGATAGTGACAGCCTTATCCATACGGCTGTTTACAGGCGCGTCGTCATCACTTTCCGAATCCCTGTCGTTCTCTGGAACAGTATCAGTATCGTTATCCTTAAAAAATGAACGTCTCTTTATCTCATCCTGCTCACTCTTTGAGATGACACGTGTCTTATCGAGATCTGACGCTCCGTTCGGGATAACAACAAAATCCTCATCAGGATTTACCATTGCTCTCTTTAGATCAACAAGAAGCTCAGACGCTGACGCGTATCTCCTCTCCGGACTCTTCATCGTACACTTCTCTATGATACGGCTTACCGCAACAGGAAGTCCCGGAACTATCTCCTCAGGCGGTGTCATCTGAGACTGGATATGCTGGATAGCTATGGCTACAGGGGTATCGCCGTCAAACGGCACCCTGCCCGTAACCATCTCATACATCACGATTCCGAGTGAGTATATATCGGAGGCATAAGAGACATAACCATTCCTGGCCTGCTCAGGCGATACATAGTGTACCGAGCCCATAGAACCCGCATGGATCGTATTCGAGTTTGCAGCTCTCGCAATGCCGAAGTCGGTTACTTTTACCTTTCCCTCTTTGGAGATAATGATATTCTGCGGCTTGATGTCCTGATGGACTATGCCCTTGTTGTGGGCAGCCTCTATTCCACGGGCCATCTGTATCGCAATAGAGAGGGCCTCATTATAGCCGAGCCTTCCCTTCTTCGCGATATACTGCTTCAAAGTGATGCCCTCTACATATTCCATTACGATATAGTAGAGTCCGTCCTCGCTGCCGACATCATAGATATTTACGATGTTCGGATGTTCCAGGGCTGCTGCGGACTGAGCCTCTGCGCGGAATTTTGTAACAAATGATGAATCCTGCGCAAAGTCAGACTTCAGTACCTTTATAGCGACGTCACGTCCGAGTGAGTGGTCCTTTGCCCTGTAGACGTCACTCATCCCGCCGGAACCTATTTTTTCAATTATCTCGTATCTGTTCCCCAGAAATGTTCCATTACTCAGCATCATTTTCCTCATCTTTCTTCGGATCGATCACTATGATAGTTACGTTGTCTTTTCCCCCTGCGTCGAGGGCTTCTTTAAGAAGTGTCTGTGCCTGTTGTTTCGGTGATATATCCTTCGAAAGCACCCTTCTGACCTCTTCATCAGAGACCATATTTGTGAGTCCATCGGTACACATCAGAACTCTGTCAATATCGTCCACCGGTATATCAAAAAAATCCACCTTTACCATAGACTCCGCGCCTACGGCACGCGTGATCCTGCTCTTATACTTATGGTGCTTTGCTGCTTCTTCTGTAATCTCCCCGTTTCTTACCATCTCCTGCACATAGGAATGATCGAGTGTTATCTGGAACAGATTACTGCCTCTCTGCACATAGAGCCGGCTGTCTCCGACATTTGATACATGAAGATGTCCATCAAGGAAGGTGGCACAGACCATAGTCGTCCCCATTCCTGCCTTCGTGGCGTCTCTTCTCGCTATCTCGAACAGCTGCCAGTTCGTCTCTGAGATGGAATCGCGGATCTGCTCTACGACCTCGTCCTTTCCGATGAATTCCTCGTCGCCGCTCCTAAGGAGCTCAACAACCTTCTTCACCGCAAATTCAGACGCGTAGTCCCCGGCATTTTCTCCTCCCATTCCATCCGCAACGATAAAGAGGTTTCCGAGTGATCCGATGCTTTTATCAGATGCGAAAGCGAAATCCTCGTTTGTCGTCCTTACTTTTCCTTTGTCCGTAAGACAGTAAAAATACATATAATAGTGTTACCTTTCCAAATGGCGTCTTCGAAGCTGTCCGCAAGCGCCATCTATATCCTGTCCCATTTCCCTTCTAATAGTAACATTTATTCTGAATTTTTCAAGTTTTCTCTGAAAATCAATAGCCGCCTCCCTTGTTGGAGCGGCAAAAGACCGCTCTTTTACCGGATTTACGGGTATCAGATTTATGTGCGCTCCTGCCCACAAAAGCTCCGAAAGTTCTCTCGCGTCCTCATCTGTGTCGTTTACTCCCTTTATCAGCGAATACTCGAAAGTGACTCTTCTGCCTGTTTTCTCCTGATATTCCTTCATGGCGTCCACTGCCTCGTGAATATCATACTTATTCGCAACCGGCATGAGCTTCCGGCGTTTCTCCTGAGTAGGCGCGTGAAGGGATAGAGCAAGGGTAATCTCTAACCTCTTCTCTGCCAGATCCTTTATCTGCGGCACTATGCCGCAGGTGGAGACTGTGAGGTTTCTCTGCGAGACATGAAGTCCGTTTTCATCTGTCAGCATCCTGATAAACTGAAGCAGATTATCATAGTTGTCTAATGGCTCACCTGTGCCCATAACCACGACATGGCTTATTCTGTTTCTCAGATATTCCTCGCTGTCAGGCTTCGGCACTGATGCAGACTGGCTGCCCGTTTCTTCTGGCTTTTTACTCTGTGATGCGCCCGGCTCTGACGCCTCCCTGAAAATATCTCTCTGTATGGCCTCTATCTGTCCGAGCATTTCACCTGGTGTAAGGCCTCTCAGAAGTCCGTCAATTCCAGACGCGCAAAAGGCGCAGCCCATTCTGCAGCCGACCTGTGAACTGATGCATACAGACCAGCCGAATCTGTATTTCATCAGCACAGACTCTACCAGATTGTCGTCCGGCAGCCTGAAAAGGTATTTTCTGGTCCCATCCTCTTTTGATATCTGAACATCTACCGGCTCAGGAGCCGTGATATACGCCTCTTCCGAAAGCTTCTGTCTGAGTGACTTTGAGAGGTCGCTCATCTCTGAAAAGTCAGTCGAAAGGTTCTGGTGCAGCCACTTGTAGATCTGCCTGGCCCGGAAAGGCTTCTCGCCAATCGATGTCATGTACTCTTTCAGTTCATTTATGTCTTTACTTGAAATATCTACCATATTTTATTTTTTCATTATACTGTAGAAGAATCCGTCGTGGAATTCATCTGGAAAAATTGTCCGCTGCATTACTACAGAAAAATCCGGATGAGCTTTTATGAATGCTCTGACCTGTTCTTCATTCTCTGCCGGATCGAGAGTGCAGGTCGAGTAGATAAGCGTCCCGCCGGTTTTCAGATACCGGGCGGCATTTTCAAGTATCCGTTTCTGTATCTCTGAAAGCTCCTTGAGATCCTCTGGTTCAAGCCTGAGTCTTATCTCCGGTTTTCTGCCGCTCACCCCAAGTCCGGAGCAGGGGCAGTCAGCAATGACTGCATCGTATTTTCCTTCCCATTCAGGGTTAAAAATCTCCGCGTCATTTTCGGATACGGATATTTTATCATAGAGGTCAAGCCGTTGTACATTTTCTTTTATTCTGTATGTTTTTTCCCTGGAGATGTCACAGGATGTGACCTGCGCGCCGTATAACCACGCGGCGCAGATGGATTTGCCTCCTGGCGAAGCGCAGAGATCTAAAACTGTGCTTTTATTTTTTAAAGAAGCATTGCGGATCGGTTCCATCGAAGACCTGTCCATTATATAGAAAAGCCCGTCTTTAAATGCCTTAAGTCCCGCAGGATTCACACCATTGGAGAAGGTGATAAGAAAAATCCCGTCAGCAATCCCTGCGCCTGTACAGATCCCGTTTTCTGAGCCGGTCCCGTCACTTCCTGCCCCGGCATTTATTTCTTCAGCCGGGACCCTTGAGATGGCCGTAATCTGCCGTTCAGATGCAAGTCCCTCAAGTATCTGTTCACCCGGGTAGGCCTTCCCGAAAAATTCTACTATCCATACCGGATATGAATAGCGAAGCGCCTTATCACAGACTGTCTGAAATGACATCTGCCTTTTGTCGCAGACCTGCCAGCGGCTGTCAGACATTCTCATTTTTACTGAGGTGCCATTGACCATAATTCTGGCGGATAACTCTTTTTTCTCGCGGATGATGTGGCGCAGGATACCATTTGCGAATCCAGCGAATCTGCCTGCTCCCTCAGCCTTGAGCAGGTTTACCGCTTCATTTGTGGCAGCGGGATCAGGCACCCTGTCCATAAAAAGTATCTGCGCGAGCGCCAGCCTGAGCGACGCAAGAACAAAGGTGTTCAGTTTCTTTAATCTGACACTCGAGTAAGCTGCGATAACCGAATCGATCGTAACCAGATTCATAACAGCTGTCTCTACCAATGCTGCATAGAAAGCCCCATCTCTGTGGCTCCACTCCGGATGCCGCTCA
>JBJELA010000426.1:0-4556 GCA_051878915.1 Candidatus Weimeria sp. | reverse complement strand
ACGCCGGGCTTTTCTACAGTCTATCTGCCAAAGATCCGTGAGAGTGAGCTTAAGGACTACTATCCGGAGTTTGCCGGACTGCAGGATGGCTGCAGGTTCAGAGGCTGCGTCCATATAAATGAGCCCTCGTGCGCTGTAAAGGCGGCAGCCAGGGCCGGGGAGATAAGCAGAGTCAGGTATGAGGATTATTGCAGAGGTTACGATGAGTTAAAAGAGATAAACAGGAGGAACTTCAGATGAACTGTCTGTCACCATCTATACTTTCAGCTGACCTTACAAAGCTGGGTGAGCAGGTTAAAACCCTCGATGATCTGGGAGCCGCGTACTTTCATGTGGATATAATGGACGGCATGTTTGTGCCGAACATAAGCTTTGGCTTCCCGATAGTCAGGGCGGTCCGTTCCCTCACTGAAAAAGTAGTCGATGTCCACATGATGATCGAGGATCCGGACAGATACATAGACGTCTGCGCGGAGGCCGGAGCGGACATTATCACAGTTCACTATGAAGCATGCAGGCATCTGGACGCGGTCATAAACCATATAAAGCAGGTCGGAGCCATGGCGTCAGTCGCTATAAATCCGGCTACACCTGTATCAGTCCTGAGCTGTATTACAGACCAGGTGGATATGGTTTTAGTGATGACAGTAAATCCCGGATATGGCGGACAGAAGCTCATACCATATACAGTGGATAAGGTTCGTGAGCTTAAAAAAATAAGCGATGCATCGAAAAATTCATTTGATATAGAGGTTGATGGAGGCGTAAACACTGAGAATGCCGGAATGCTCTTAGACGCCGGAGCAGATATTATTGTGACAGGAAGCGCTCTGTTCAGAGGAGACCTTGAGGATAATGCGACTCAGTTTCTGAACATTCTGGAGGAATGAAAAAATGCGCGTGATTATCATAGGCGGGGGCAGCCTTGATATGGATACAGCGGTAAGGCTTATCAGAGAGGAAAGATCATTTGTAATAGCGGCGGACAGAGGGTTGGACTACTGCCGCCTTCTTCATATATTGCCGGAAGTGGCAGTAGGAGATTTTGACTCAGTATCAGACGGAACAAAGGATATGCTCGCCATGTTCGAGCATAAAGGAGTCCAGATCGTGCACCTGAATCCTGTAAAGGACGACACTGATATGGAGGCTGCGCTTGACATAGCCCTGAATATGGGCAGGGATGGGATAATCATTCTTGGCGGTACAGGAACCAGGATAGATCATATACTTGGAAATCTCAGCCTCCTTAAGGAGGCAGATGAAAAAGGCTGCCCAGCGGCTATTTACGATTCAAAGAACAGGATCCGTCTTATCTCAGGCGGCAAGTCCCTTATCATAAAAAAAAGCGAACAGTATGGTAAATACGTTTCACTTTTTCCATTATTCGGAGCCTGCCATGGCGTAAGCGCCACGGGATTTTTTTATCCCCTTGACAAGGCTGACATAGGGACAGGCGAAGGGTACTATACCCTCACGATAAGCAATGAAATAACAGAGGATGAAGCGGAGATTTCGGTAGACGATGGGAATCTGCTTGTTATAGAGGCAAAGGACTGAACTGTTTTTTGCCGCGGCAACACTGCAATGCTTCATTTTTCAAAAAGGTAACTGAAAGGAGTGACACTATGCCTGATATATCAGATGTTACATCAAAGGATTTCGAGCAGCTTGAAGAAAAAATATCAAAGCCTAACCGAAGCGTAGTGGCCACTCATGACTTTGAGGATCCCGAGGAGCTGTACAAGGAGCTTATTGAAAAAGTAAGAAAGTACCATCCGAACGGAGATATCTCGATAATAGAGAAGGCATACAAGGTAGCAAAGGAGGCGCACAAGGACCAGAAGAGAAAGTCCGGTGAGCCTTATATCATCCACCCGCTTTCTGTAGCTATCATCCTTGCCGACCTTGAGATGGACAAGGAGAGCATAGCGGCAGGTCTTCTGCATGATGTCGTAGAGGATACTTCGATTACCCGCGAGCAGCTCGCGTCGGAATTCTCAGAGGAGATAGCAGAGCTGGTCGACGGAGTCACAAAGCTCGGCCAGGTACCTCTCGACGCTGATAAGGTCGAGGTGCAGGCTGAGAACCTGAGAAAAATGTTCCTTGCGATGGCGAAGGACATCAGAGTCATCATCATAAAACTTGCCGACCGCCTTCACAATATGCGTACTCTCAAATACATGAAGCCTGAAAAGCAGAAGGAAAAGGCCCGTGAGACGATGGAGATCTATGCTCCTCTCGCCCAGCGCCTCGGCATCAGCAGGATAAAGATAGAGCTTGATGACCTGGCTCTCAAATACCTCGAGCCTGAGGCCTACTACGACCTGGTAGAGCAGATCGCGCAGAGAAAAACCGAGAGAGACGCGTATGTGCAGAAGCTTGTAGATGAAGTAAAAAAGCATATCAGTGACGCGGGAATCGTAGCTACTGTCGAGGGCCGCGCGAAGCATTTTTTCAGCATCTATAAGAAGATGGTAAACCAGCACAAGACTCTGGACCAGATCTACGATCTTTTCGCGATAAGGATAATCGTAAACGATGTCAAGGACTGCTACGCGGCGCTTGGTGTAATTCATGAGAACTACACCCCTATCCCAGGACGTTTCAAGGACTACATCGCGATGCCGAAGCCGAACATGTACCAGTCACTCCATACGACTCTTATAGGACCTAACGGTACGCCGTTCGAGATCCAGATCCGTACCTGGGAGATGCACAGGACATCTGAGTATGGTATCGCTGCGCACTGGAAATACAAGGAGAGCGGCGAGGGCGCGACAATAAACCGTGAGGAGGCAAAGCTCTCGTGGCTCCGCCAGATCCTCGAGTGGCAGCGGGACATGTCCGATAACCGTGAGTTCGTTTCTCTTCTGAAAAATGACCTCAACCTGTTTTCAGACACCGTATTCTGCTTTACGCCGACAGGCGATGTAAAGAATCTACCGGCAGGCTCTACACCTATCGACTTCGCTTACAGCATTCACTCCGCAGTCGGCAACAAAATGGTCGGCGCCAAGGTAAACGGCAAGCTCGTCCCGATAGATTACCGTATTAAAAACGGAGACAGGATCGAGATAATCACGTCCCAGAATTCGCGCGGCCCAAGCCGGGACTGGCTGAATGTCGTAGCGTCCGCTCAGGCGAAAAATAAAATAAACCAGTGGTTCCGTTCCATTACGAAGGATGAAAATATCCAGAAGGGACAGGAGCTTTTAGCTGAGAACGCGAAGAACAAGGGCATAGACTTAGGCCTTATCAACAAGCCGAAATATCAGGAGAGAGTCCTCAGGCGGTATGGTTTCCATGACTGGAACTCTGTACTTGCAGCCATCGGTCAGGGCAGCCTGAAGGAAGGCGCTGTCATCAACAAGATGGAGGATGGCTACAAGAAGGACCATCCTATCACGATGACAGACGAGGATGTTCTTGCGGCTCATAATCCTGACGCCCCGGTAGACAGGGATCATCAGCAGCAGGTCCCGCAGGCCAGGAAGAAATCGAAGAACGGTATTGTAGTAAAGGGACTGTACGATGTCTCTGTCAGATTTTCAAAATGCTGCAATCCTGTACCGGGCGATGAGATAGTAGGCTTCGTTACCAGAGGCCGCGGCGTCTCGATCCACCGCACTGACTGCATCAATATCATCAATATGCCTGACTCTGAAAAGTCAAGACTTATCGAGGCTGAATGGCAGCCGGATTTCGTCGAGGCGAAGGAGGACGAGGAGTTCCTTGCTGAGATCCATATTTATGGACAGAACAGGACAGGACTTCTCGTAGACATCACGAAGGTATTTACTGAGCACGAGATAGATATCCGCTCGATCCACTCAAAGACGAGCAAGCAGGGAGTCGCGACGATCGACCTCTCCTTCATGACCAAGAACAGGGAGGAGATTTCGGAAATCTGTGACAGGTTAAAGCAGATTGAATCAGTTATCGATGTACAGAGAGCGAGTGGCAGATGAAATTATTACACTATGTGGTTGGACCTATACAGACGAACTGCTATACGCTGGTGTCTGATGACAACAGGGGAATAGTAATAGATCCGGGCGATTCAGGAGACCGTATCGCAGCGGAGCTTAAGAAAAATGGCGTGGCTCCGGAGGCTGTCATCCTTACGCACGGTCACTTTGACCATGTGAGCGGAGTGAAGGCGCTCTGCGGCGAATTCGAGAACCTTCCTGTCTATATCCTGGACAAGGAGATGGACACCCTGAAGGATCCCGGCCTGAACCTCTCAGGAGTCATGGGATACGGGCCGGAGGATTTCAGCCCGCTGATCACGGATACTTTTTCAGACGGAGAAGAGAAGACGATAGCCGGATTTACTTTTAAAGTAATCTGGACTCCGGGGCACACACCCGGCGGCTGCTCGTATTTTTTCAGGAAAGAAAAAATGCTCTTTCCTGGAGATACCCTGTTCTGTGAGAGCGCCGGGCGCACTGATTTCGAGGGTGGTTCAATGTCGGACGAGATCCACTCTATCCGGGAGAAGCTTCTGACTCTTCCGGAGGATACGGCTGTCTATCCGGGGCACGATATGAATA
>JBJELA010000425.1:0-22538 GCA_051878915.1 Candidatus Weimeria sp. | reverse complement strand
GGATGTCATCTCTAACGAGGATGTAATGGATAATCTTATCTCCGTAAGGACATACGATGGCTATACATATTTCCATTCGGTGAATGTGGCGGTGCTCGCGGGAGTATTGGGCGCGAAGCTCGGACTTGAAAAGCAGGATCTGAACGACCTGATAACGGCGGGCTTTCTGCACGATATCGGCAAGGTTTTTATCAGCGTCGATATCCTGAACGCGCCGAGAAAACTGACTCCGGATGAGAGAGCGAAGATGATGGATCATCCGCGGCTGGGTTATGATTTCCTGAAGGATAAATACCACTTCAACGAGAATGTAATGCAGGGAGTCTATCAGCATCACGAGTGGTTCAATGGTGGCGGTTATCCACGCAGGCTCGCCGGGAAAAATATCCTCTTCCTCGCGAGGATCCTTAAGGTTGCGGATGTGTACGACGCGATGACAGGAAAGAGAAGCTACCACGATCCTTATCTGCCGTCCGACGTACTTGAATATATAATGGGGCGTAATGGAATGGAATTCGATCCTCTGGTAGTACAGCTGATGAGCCAGGAGCTCTGTGTTTATCCTGTTGGCTGCGAGGTGGAGCTTTCAGATGGCCGCAGGGCTGTAGTCCTTCAGAACAGAAAGGGGTCGATCATGCGTCCGAAGATCAGGGTTCGTGACACAGGAGATGTCATCGATCTTACAGAGGACAGACATGCATGGAATCTGACAATTACCAAATTGCTGATTTAGGAGTAATAAAATGAACCAGGGAGCAAATGAAATTGACGTTCTTCTGGCCGAGAGCTTCAAGGAGCTGGCAAAAAAGCGTCCGATTGAAAAAATAACAATCAGGGAAATAACAGATAAAGCGGGAGTAATCCGGCCTACCTTCTATAATCATTTCCAGGACAAGTATGAGCTTCTCGAGTGGATAGTCAAGCGCGAACTGATAACACCCGCCGAGCCTCTTCTCGATAACGGAATGCTGAAGGAGGCACTGGTTCTCGCTCTTACGACGATGGAGAAAGAGAAAGCCTTTTACACGAAGGCGGTATATCTCGAAGGGCAGAATTCCTTCGCTGATACCTTGAAAAAGGCGATCGCCGAGCTCGCGCTTTCCCGACTGAACAAGAAAAAAATAAACGAACTCCTCCCGAAGAAATGGCTTACGGCGGAGATCGTCGCGGACTATTTCAGCGAAGCATTGTGCTACGCGATAATCGAGTGGGTTAAGGATGATATGCGGGTACCGATGAATGAACTTGTCGACATTTTCATCTATGTCGGAACGCATTCTCTCGTCGATATTATAGGAAATCTTTATAAATAATACACATCTTTTAATGTGTATAATCTGTCTTTACAAGCCAAAAATTTTGAATATTCAAGTACAGAAAATTTTCAAGTATATTATTCTAGTTGAAAAATGTATGCCTGAAGTTCTGGAGGAATTTAATGAACTGGTTGGGAAATCTGCTGATCATAGTTGGGATCAGTTTTGATGTATACGCTGCTATGGAAGTGCGTGGCGCGATGCTTGCAAAAATAAAGCCGAAGATCCTTATTTTTACGGCACTTCTTTTTACACTTATACAGTGTTTATTTTTCTTTGGAGGATATTTCATTACCTATGAGATGGTAATGCACAACGAGGTCAGGAACGCTAATTCGCTGGGCTGTGAGATGGCAGCGGTTATTTTTTTCGTACTCGCGGCCAGACTTCTCCACAAGGCCTTAAAGCATGAGGAAATCGAGGAGAAGTGCGAGGAAATGAGCATAAAGATGTACGTGAGGATAATCCTTGCTGGTGCGATGTATACCCTTATAGCAGGACTTGCCTGCGGACTCATCGGTACTAACCATCACCTGCCTCAGTACATCATCATGATGCTTTTCTTCATCATCGCAACGACTATCGTGGTAGTTTCAGCCGGCATCTATACCGGCTACAGATTTGGATTTTCATCGAAGCCGAAGTTTTATGTCACAGGCACGGTGCTGCTTGCCATAGCAGGTCTCTGGAGCCTTTTTACTGGAATTTTTAGCTGAGCAATGCTGGTGTATAATGGATAAGAGAACAAAAGAAATCCTTGACAAATTAGACAACGCGTATGGTACGGAGCTGCCGCTTTTCCTGCATTATAAGGAACCGTGGCAGCTCCTTTTTGCAACTATCCTCTCGGCGCAGTGCACCGACGCGAGGGTAAACGAGGTCACAGAGAGGCTTTATAAAAAGTATCCTGACCTGAGATCCTTTGCGGACGCAGATATAAAGGAGCTGGAAAACGACATCCGGTCGACTGGATTTTTTCACAATAAAGCGAAAAATATAAAGTCTTCAGCAAGGAGAATCTTAGAAGTGTATGGAGGAGAGCTGCCGCGTGATCTGGACGATCTGCTGACGCTGCCGGGAGTCGGAAGAAAGACAGCAAACCTGGTCAGAGGGCATATCTTTCATGATCCGGCGATAGTTGTAGATACCCATGTCGGACGGCTGTCGCGCAGGCTCGGGTTTACGACCGAGAAGGATCCGAAGAAGGTGGAGTTCGATCTGATGAAGGTGCTTCCGAAGGACCATTGGATCATCATAAACACGCAGCTTATCACATTGGGCAGAACATTCTGCAGGTCGCAGAATCCGAAGTGCAGCGAGTGCTTTCTGTATGATGAGTGCCCTACTCACGGGACGGTGAAATGACTTTTTTCATCTCGTCAAGTTCCTTTAAGACCGCGTTCTTCATCATAAAGTCCATTCCGCTGACATGCTTATAGAGCGCGTCGAATTTATCCGGTTCGCCAAGCTCCTTGTAGCATTCGCCGAGGAGGGTGTAGTTCGTTGAGATATCGCTTCCGATTTCGGAGCCGTATTCTAAGACTGCCGCGGCGCCGGATGGATTGTGCTCTTCAAGGAAGCACTTCGCGAGATCAGTAAGCAGCACTGTCGCGCGGGAGAAGCGGTCAGCGATATCCTGCATCTCCTTAAGGTTTTTCGGACCGTACTCGAGCTTCAGGTCGGTGTTGGTCTTTCCGTTCAGATTTAAGAGCCTGGTGTGGTTTAACTGTTCTAATTCGTCGACAATCATTGGAAAATCCTCATTTTCTGTATTTTCTAAAAAATTTAATGGAAATTTTTCCAATGGAATGGTAATATATGAGAGATTAGTTAGATCGCGGTTTGGGGCGAGGTCGGCCTCACGCTCACGTTCATAGTAGCTGTCCCAGGCGGCCTCGCTCTTATTGCGGGAATGCCTGATAGCTATTGTAAGCCAGATGATAAACGCGATAAAAATAATAGTAAGAATCATAATAGTCTTTCTTCAGGAGTCTTTATGCGTAAAAAACAAAAACGAACGAGGATCCTTGCGGGAATAATCGCGGCAGTCCTCGCGGGAACGATGGTCATCACACTTGTTGCGGTAATGGTGCCACAGCTATGATACCACAACTGCGGTTATTCTGACAAAAGAATTCAATGAGGTGACATTACATGAAAAAGTTATTAGCTGGGGGGTTAATAGCGGGAACAGTAATCGCCATATCACTTTTGGGAGCAAAGGATGTAAGGGCTGAGAGCAGGATAGCGAAGAATGTTGAGATTGGAAAGGTAGACGTTTCCGGGCTTACTTCGACCGAAGCCGAGCAGGCGATAGCGAAGTACGCCGAGGAGGTAGGACAGAAGCAGATAACACTTGAGACTGAGGATGGTTCTCTTACAGTAAGCGCGGCTGACCTGGGATTTTCCGCCGACGCCGGAGACTCTGTAAATACAGCAGTCTGCTACGGCAGAAAGGGAAACCTTCTCGAGAGATATTCTGATAAGCTGGATATCGACGCCGGAAAGACGAAGTGCCTTTCACTTACGACTACGGTGGACGAGGCAAAGGTCCTTGAATTTTTAAAGAAAAATGAAAGCTCTCTCGTCAGCGAGCCTGTAGATGGAACGCTTAAAAGAGAAAACGGCGAGTTCACCTATGTGGCAGGCAAGAGCGGACACGAGCTCGATCTGGAGGCCTCAGTTGCAGCCATTACGAACTATGTGGCGTCCGGGGATTTTGACAAGACTGATAATGTGGAGCTTGTCACAGAGGAGAAGAAACCACGTGGAACTGAGGAAGAGCTCTCTGCGGTAAAGGATGTTTTAGGGACATATTCGACTGATTACTCGGCGTCATCCGCCGCGAGGGCGCAGAATGTCCAGAACGGCGCGTCAAAAATAAACGGCACGCTGCTCTATCCGGGAGATAAGTTCTCAGTTGCCACAGCCCTGAATCCGATGACGGCGGAGAATGGCTACGCACCGGCGCCTTCGTACGAGAACGGCTCAGTCGTAGACACCTACGGCGGCGGTATCTGCCAGGTATCCACAACCCTCTATAATGCTGTTATCCGCGCGGAGCTTAAGGTCCTGAAGAGGTCAGCGCACTCTATGATGGTCCACTATGTACAGCCTTCACAGGATGCCGCTATCGCTGGTACCTATAAGGACTTCCAGTTCCAGAATAACTCAAAGTACCCTGTATATATCGAGGGAGTAGCGAGTGGCGGAATCATTACTTTTACAGTGTACGGCAAGGAGACACGCGACTCTTCGAGGACAGTCGAATTCGAAAGCGAGACGACTGATACGATAAAGGCGGAGACGAAGATTGTGGCCGACTCGACACTTCCTGTCGGTACAGTCACGGAGACTACCGCACCGAAGGACGGACTCAAGGCCCGCCTCTGGAAGATTGTAAAAATAAACGGCAAAGAGCAGAGCCGTACAGTCTTTAATAACTCTGTCTACAATGCAACAGACGCTGTCTATTCAGTCGGTACGAAGTCCGATTCTTCTGAGGCATCTGCCGCGATGCGGGCCGCGATAGCGACGAACGACCTTGAAAAAGTAAAGGCCGCTGCCGCTAAGTGGCAGAACGCGGCGTCTGATACGACGACTGACGAGGATACTGATAAGGAAGATTCAGGCGATAAGACTTCTTCATCAGATAAGAAGACAGATACAAAGACTTCAGGCAGTACCACGAAGAAGTCCACCACACAGGCTTCAACGGGCACCAGTAAGACTACATCGGGCACGAAGACCTCTTCTGCCAGGAAGAACTGAGGCAGAGTAGTCAGATACGTTCTTTAGATAAAGGACTTTATAATGAGCAAAAAGACAGTTATTCTCGAATCCGGCAAGGTTCCTGAACGCATACTTAAAAGGTCAGTCATCAGCCCTCTGACTGTAAAGAGGCCGGAGGTCATCATTGGCAGCGGTGTCGGTGAGGACTGCGGAGCTGTGCAGACAGAGCCTGACGAGGTGCTTGTGATGTCTACGGATCCCATCACCGGGACCGCGATAGATATAGGGCATCTCGCAGTCGATATCACAGCGAATGATCTCGCGAGCGCCGGAGCAGAGCCGGTTGGAATCCTTCTTACAGTAATGCTTCCGCCGCAGTCAGAGGAGGATGAGCTGAGGACCATAATGACTGAGGTAAACGCCTCATGTGAGAGGCTGAACCTGTCTGTGATCGGCGGACACACAGAGGTGACGGACGCTGTCACGAGACCACTTCTCTCAGTCACCGGTGTTGGAAAAGTAAAACGAGACGCGATGATCACCACTTCCGGCGCAAAGCCAGGAATGGATCTGGTCGTTACGAAATGGATAGGACTTGAGGGCACCGCTATAATTGCTGCTGAAAAAAAGGATGAGCTGCTTACACGTTTCCCGGAGAAATTCGTGGAGAATGCGGTTGGCTTTAATTCAATGCTTTCTGTTGTAAATGACGGGCTCGCGGCGGCACGAGCGGGAGCAGCCGCGATGCACGATGTCACAGAAGGCGGCATCTTCGGGGCACTCTGGGAAATGGGAGAGGCCTCAGATGTGGGACTTTCTGTGGACATCGAAAAAATTCCGATAAGGCAGGAGACGGTCGAGATCTGCGATTTTTTTAACATCGATCCTTACTGCCTCATCTCAAGCGGTTCAATGCTTATCGCGGCCGAAAACGGCGCGAGGATAGTCGATGCTCTCGCTAAGGAGGGCATAAGCGCCGCTGTGATCGGCCATACTGATGATTCGACGCAGAGAGTCGTGCATTACGATGGGCAGATACGTTATCTGAAGCCGCCTGAAGCTGATGAATTTCACAAGGTTCTGGGATAAGGCGGATATTTTTACAGGATATATATGAGGATAGGAGATATATATGCAGGATAAAATTCTTAGTATCATAGAAAAGAACTCGAAAATAGACACAAAGGAGCTCGCAGTCCTTGTAGGCGAGGACGAGGAAGCAGTTAAGCAGAACATCGCTGATCTCGAGCAGAAGCACGTGATCTGCGGTTATCCGACTCTTATCGACTGGGATAAGGCCGGCATTGAAAAAGTAACCGCTCTTATCGAGGTCAGGGTTACTCCGCAGAGAGGAATGGGCTTTGACAGGGTAGCCAGAAGGATCTACAACTACCCGGAGGTAAGCTCTGTTTACCTGATCTCAGGCGGCTTTGACTTCATGGTTACGATAGAGGGAAAGACGCTTCGCGAGGTTTCAGATTTCGTATCCCAGAAGCTTTCAACGCTTGACTCGGTACTTTCGACAAAGACTAATTTTATCCTTAAGAAGTATAAGGACCACGGCACCATCATGGTCGACGAGCAGAAGAAGGATGAGAGGGTGGAGCTGTCATGAAAAATCCAGTCAGCAGGACGATAACGGAGATCAAACCCTCCGGTATCAGAAAATTTTTTGATATTGTAAATACGATGGATGACGCCATTTCACTTGGCGTCGGCGAGCCGGATTTTGACACGCCGTGGAGGATAAGGGACGAGGCCATCTACTCACTCGAGCAGGGCAGGACTTTCTATACCTCAAATGCAGGTCTTATGGAGCTGAAGGTCGCTATCGCCGATTATCTCGACAGGAAGTATGACCTGCACTATAATCCGAAGTCTGAGATGATGATGACTGTAGGAGGCAGCGAGGCTATTGATATTGGACTTCGCGCCATGCTCGATCCGGGTGATGAGGTCATCATCCCGGAGCCGTCATATGTGTCCTATGTGCCATGTACAGTTCTTGCAGGCGGCGTTCCTGTGATCGTAAACCTTAAGGAGAGCGATGAGTTCCGCCTGACTGCTCAGGAGCTTGAGGATGCCATAACTGAGAAGACAAAGGTCCTGATTCTTCCATATCCTAACAATCCGACAGGTGCTGTAATGGAAAAAGAGGATCTCGAGGCTATCGCTGAGGTCATCAGAAAGCACGACATCTATGTGATGACGGATGAGATCTATTCAGAGCTGACATATCAGATGGATCACGTATCTATCGCTTCTCTCCCTGGCATGAAGGAGAGGACGGTTTATATAAATGGTTTCTCAAAGGCCTTCGCGATGACTGGATGGAGGCTTGGCTATGCCTGCGCTCCGGAGGTCATCCTGAAGCAGATGTTAAAGATCCATCAGTTCGCCATCATGTGCGCCCCGACTACTTCCCAGTATGCGGGTATCGAGGCTGTAAAGCACTGTGACCGCGAGGTCGAGGACATGAAGATGCAGTACAATGAGCGCCGTCTCTATGTACTGAAGCGTCTCAGGGATATGGGACTGTCCTGCTTCGAGCCGTACGGCGCTTTCTATGTGTTCCCTTCGATCAAGAGTACCGGAATGTCGTCCGACGATTTCGCTACCACTCTTCTTAAGACTGAAAAAGTAGCTGTTGTCCCAGGTACTGCTTTCGGCGACTGCGGTGAGGGCTTCATCAGGATCTCCTACGCGTATTCGATGGAGAACCTTAAGGTGGCGCTTGACCGGATCGAGAAGTTTTTAAAGACCTTATCCTGACAGAAGGTCTGACCGGATCGGGTAATTTTTGCAGTCAGTTACTTATAGAAAGGCAGAACTTGGAACCTGTTATTCAGACAAAAGATCTCGTTTTTGAATATGTAAGACGCGACGAGGAAGGAAATGTCGAGTCGATCGATACTGCGGTGGACCATGTCAGTCTTGATGTGGCGCCGGGGCAGTTCATCTCTATCCTCGGTCACAACGGAAGCGGAAAGTCGACACTCGCGAAACACATAAATGCGCTTCTGATCCCGACCGGGGGTACGGTCCTTGTGAACGGCAGGGACACGAAGCTTCCTGAAAATGAGCTTCCTGTCCGAGAGGAAGCCGGCATGGTCTTCCAGAACCCGGATAACCAGATCATCGCTTCAGTCGTTGAGGAGGACGTGGGCTTTGGGCCTGAAAATATCGGTGTTCCGACAAAGGATATCTGGACACGCGTAGAGCGTGCCTTGAAGAGTGTTGGCATGTGGGAATTCAGGAAAAAATCCCCGAACCGTCTATCTGGCGGCCAGAAGCAGCGTGTTGCCATCGCCGGTGTCATGGCGATGGAGCCGAAGTGCATCATTCTGGATGAGCCGACTGCGATGCTCGATCCTGACGGCCGCCGCGAGGTCATTGACACTGCCCTTGAACTGAACAAAAAGAAGGGTGTCACGATCATCCTCATCACTCACTATATGGAGGAGGTCGTAAACTCCGACCATGTCTTCGTAATGGATCACGGCAAAGTCGTGATGCAGGGTACTCCGCGCGAGATCTTTTCACAGGTCGATACTTTAAGGCATTACCATCTGACGGTTCCACAGATCACTGACCTGGCTGACCGCCTGCGCGAGGCCGGTATGGATATCCCTCAGGGCGTGCTTACGATAGAGGAGCTGGAGAATGCACTGAAAGCTGTCCCGCCTTCTTTTAAAAATAAAACCGCTCTTCCGGAAAATGGAAATTCCGGCGGCTCATATATGGAATCCGGAGCAGACAGTTCTGGCCGGAACGATTCCGGCGAGGATAAATCGCTTAAGGATGCTGTTCTGATCCTTGATCACGTATCTGTGGTTTACAAGGACGGCGGCACCGAGACTCAGGCGCTTAAGGATGTCTCGCTTCAGATAAACAAGGGTGATTTCATCGGAATCATCGGCCACACAGGAAGCGGCAAATCTACGATGATCCAGACTTTCAACGGTCTTATCGCGCCGACTGAGGGCCACATCTACTTCAATGGCAAGGATATCTCAGACAGTGATTTTGACAGGAAGAATCTGCGAACGAGTGTCGGGATGGTATTCCAGTACCCGGAGCATCAGCTGTTCGAAACTACAGTCTTTGAGGATGTGAAGTTCGGACCGAAGAACCAGGGACTCGATGATAAGGAAGCGGGTCTTCGCGCGTACGAGGCTCTTAAAAAAGTCCACTTCCCTGAGGATTCCTTTGACGCCTCTCCTTTCGAGCTGTCAGGAGGACAGAAGAGAAGAGCCGCTATCGCCGGAGTTATTGCGATGAGGCCTGAGGTGATCATCCTCGATGAGCCTACAGCTGGTCTTGATCCGGCAGGCCGCGACGAGATCCTCGGCCTTATTAAGGAGATGCACGATAAGTCAGGTGAGACAGTAATCCTCGTCTCTCACAGCATGGAGGATGTCGCAGAGTATGTCGACAGGACTATTGTGATCGACAAGGGCCGCCCGGTCTACGACGGGACTCCGCGTGAGGTATTTACGCATGTAAAGGAGCTCGAGGCGATGGGCCTTGCGGTTCCGCAGGTCACCTACCTGCTTCATGACCTGCACGATGCCGGCTGTCCGGTCGATGACCACGCTGTCACAGTCGGGGAAGCGGAGAGGGAGATCCTCAGAGCTTTTCAGGGATGACTGAATTAACGGGGATGTATGACAAGGAGTACGTAAACAGAAATGTTAAAGGATATAACACTAGGTCAGTACTATACCGCGGATTCTGTGATACACAGACTTGATCCGCGGGTAAAGCTGGTCGCCACACTTATTTTTATCATATCAATATTCATAGCCGATGATCCGGTAGGATTCGCGTTTCTTACGATCTGCCTCTTTGCGGTGATCGCGCTTTCAAAGGTGCCGTTTTCTTTCATGGTGCGGGGCCTGAAATCGATAATTATTCTGCTTCTGATCTGCGGTATCTTCAACCTGTTCCTGACGCCGGGCGACGCCCTGGTAAAGTGGGGTAAGGTCCAGATCACGATTCAGGGTGTACGCGCCGCCGTGCTGATGCTTATCCGCATGATCTATCTGATCATAGGCACTTCGATAATGACACTTACGACGACTCCGAACCAGCTGACTGACGGTCTTGAGACCGGACTGCGGTTCCTGAATTACATCCATGTGCCTGTCCATGAGATCGCGATGATGATGTCGATAGCGCTGCGTTTCATTCCGATCTTAAGCGACGAAACAGACAAGATCATGAAGGCCCAGATGGCCCGCGGCGCCTCTTTCGACGGCAAGGGCATCGTAAACAAGGCAAAGGCCATGGTTCCGCTTCTTGTGCCTCTCTTCGTTTCGGCATTCCGCCGCGCGAACGATCTCGCTCTGGCAATGGAAGCCCGCTGTTACCACGGCGGTGACGGGAGAACGAGCATGAAGCCCCTCCACTACCAGCGCCGCGACGCAATGGCTTACCTGTATATGTCCGCGGCATTCGCCGGTGTCATAGTTCTGCATATATTCTTCTGACGTCGATGCCAGGGAGGGAAGAGTGACAAGTCAGAAGCCCGGGGTGCTCCTCACAGCACCTCGCTTTTTTTCCTGATAACTCTTAATTTTCTGCGTAAAGCTAATGAAAAAGCAGAGAGATGCCGATAAAGATTTTATAGGGATTTTTCCCTGTTTTTTTAATTAGAGCGGGCGTGAGGTGGTTATGATGAAGAAAAAAAAGAATAAGGGTTTTACACTGTTAGAGCTTATCATCGTGGTAGCTATCATTGGAATTCTTGTCGCGATTCTTACTCCTAGTTATATCGAATATGTGAATAAGTCCCGCTTTGCTGCTAATAAAGCAAATGCCCAGTCGGCTCTTTCCGCGGCAAAGATCGAGTTTATCAATGTGCCTGCGGAAGACCTGAGTATTTCCCTGAAAAAGGATATTAAAAGCACTACTCCGAGCATACATCTGTATTTCAGGTATGATGCGGAGACAGGAGACTGCAAATATGTCGGTTATGGAACAAGAAGCCCGAATAATGTCGATGGTTTTACGTACAGGTATTTCGCAAATATAGGTTACGCATCTAAGGGTGGAGCAGGTAATCCTCACCCGGCTTCATGGACAGAGGTTACCAAAGCAAAACGCAGCGACGAACAAATGATCGACCTGGTGCTGGCCAGACGAACATACAGATACTGGGATGTAGCAATGCAGGGTGACGGATCCGTGACTGCGATTATGTGTTTATGGTAGAAAATGATTATTTCCCGGCCTGTTAACAGGATTCAGTAATTGCCCTGAAGAGTTCATCGGCATTCGATACGATTTTCTCGACTGGTATCGCCGCCAGGTATCTGTGGCTGCGAAAGCCCCAGTCGACCGATATCACATGCATGCCGGAGTTGCGGCCGGTAGCGAAATCGACCTCTGAATCGCCGATGTAGACGCAGTCTTCACGCGGAATCGCCAGGACGCGCAGGCACTCGTTTACCATATCCGGCGCAGGCTTTCTCTTTATGCCTGTTTTTTCTCCCAGTGAAAAATCAAAGGAATCCGGGAACATGTCTGAGACGAGAGTCTGGACTGCAGTGTCAGGTTTGTTTGAAACTACCGCGGTTCTGATGCCGCGTTCACGGAGCTTTTTCATCAGCTCAAGAATTCCGGGATAAGGACCGGTCTTTATATCACAGTGAGCGTCGTAGTACGGGCGGTATATTTCTGAAACCCGGTTTATTTCATCATCATCCCTGAAGCAGTCATCAGGCTCGTCGCTCGTACCGATCAGGTCGAGCCGCTCGAGAGGGAAACCATTTTCTACAGAAAGAGCTCTTTTAAGCGCCACATAGACGCCGCTGCCGAAGAACTGCGCGACCATATGCTCGTCATAACCACATTTGTGGCCGGTCTTTTTAAGAGCGTAGTCGAGAGCGTCAGTCAGATCGCCGAGAGTGTTAAGAATAGTTCCATCCATATCAAAAATAGCTGCTTTGTACATCATATCACCTGTTTCAATTTTTCCTGTAAAAATATCGAACTTACTTTAACACAGAAACTATATATGTGGCAGAGTGTTTTCATAAAAATGCAAAAAGGTGTTAAGTATTTCGAAAATGCAACCGATAAGATAATTGAAAACAATAATGACAGACACATTAAACAATCAGGAAAGGAGCGGTCTGTATGAGAATCAGCGCATATAACGCTATAACACAGGTATATCAGACCAGAAAGCCTTCCACTGCCAGAACGAATAAGACATCCAGCTTTAGGGACGAATTTGATATTTCAGAAGCAGGAAAAGATTATCAGGTTGCGAAGAAAGCAGTCGCTGAAAGCCCGGATACACGAGAGGATCTCGTAAAGTCCATGAAGGAGAAGTATTCAGGAGATGTGCAGGTAGATACGGGAGACTTCGCAGATATACTACTAAAGAAGTACAGTGAGGTACAATACTAAAATCGAATTTTTAGCCCGTCTACATGGATGTAAATCGGGTTGTGAATTCACCCAGGTTCCATGGACGGGACGAAATACGAAACGGGATCTGTTTCTATTAGCGGGCGGATGGTCTTTCTTTTACAGGAAGACCTTCCGCTCGTTTGCGTAAACAGACAAATCTCATTGAAAAGCCCGTTACGAAAAAGCGTTCGTAAAGTATCTGTGTAAAAGGAGAAATAATGGCTAGTCTGGCAGAAGAACTCTACAATGTGATGCAGGAAGAGACGAAGAATTACGATGAGCTCTACGGGCTTTCACAGAAGAAGAGAAAAGCGATAGTTAAAAGAGATCTCAAGGGTCTGCAGGATATTAATACGGCTGAGGAAACCATTACGAGCAGGCTTAAGAATCTGGAGAACAAAAGGATCAAAAATCTCAAGGATATGTCAGTCGTAATGGGACATGACAACGAAATCCTTACGGTCACACAGGTCATAGCACTGCTTGACAGCCAGCCGAATGAGCAGAAGCAGCTTCAGAACGCCAAGCGGGAGCTGGTGAATGCCGCGACGCGGATGCACCAGCTGAATGAGCAGATTCAGGTACTTCTGGGACAGGCGATTGATATGACAGAGTTCGATCTGAACCTTTTCGAAAACCTGAAGAAAGCTCCGGAGACCGGTAATTATAATAAAAACGCTTATAACACCGGAGACGTTCTTCCGAACAGCGGATTTGATCTGAAGCAATAGTAACAACACAGGAGAAATAAATGGCTAACAGTTTTGGAAGCTTATACGTGGGAGCATCGGGAATCCAGAATTCCCAGCATGGCCTGAACGTTGTAGCTAATAACCTCTCAAATATGGACACCACAGGGTATGTCAGACAGAGGACATTTTTCTCGGATCAGATATATCTGAAGAATGGCCAGTCAGCCATATCGGATCAGCAGACAGGATTAGGCCTTAAGATCGGTGATGTCGTTCACAAAAGAGATGAGTTCCTCGACAAGGCATACAGGCAGGAAAACGGAAGAGAAGCCTACTATGACGCAGCCTATGAGGCAACAGAGGAAGTCGAGACATTCCTGAATGAGGGAACCGGAAGCGCTTTTTCAAGCTCCATCGAAAGCCTCTATGATGCCTTTAACCAGTTTGCCACTGATCCGGCGGCAGAGGAAAAGCAGAATCTTGTCATACAGAAGACACAGCTGTTTTTAAGCCGCGCGACTTCTGTCTATCAGGGACTCTCGGATTACCAGGATAACATCAACCAGAAGATCAAGGATGACGTCGACCAGATAAATTCCATCGGTAAAAAGATCCAGAAGCTCAATATTGAGATTCAGGCTACAGAGGCTGGCGGAGTCGAGACTGCAATGGCAAAAAGAGATGACAGGGACAAGCTTGTAGATGACCTCTCAAAGCTTGTGAAGATCTCTACGGAAGAGACTCCTGACGGCGTTCTGAAGGTAAATATCGAGGGCGTGGAGTTTGTATCTGAGGACAGGGTAAATCCCATCTCGCTTTACACCGATAATTCTACAGGCTTTGTTACACCTTACTGGCAGCAGCTTTCAACGACAGTAAACGGCGTCTCTGAGAGAAAAGAGGTATTTGATACATATCTGACTGATACAGCAAAAAATCAGGATATCGGAGAAGTCAAGTCACTGCTTCTGATGCGTGGCGACCATCGCGCGACCTACAGGGATTTTTACAGGACAGACGCAGATGGCAACTACACGTATAATGAAGATGGAAGTCTGAAGGAGATCACGGCATACCAGTACAGCGATACTATAGAATCGACTAAGGACGGACAAAAGAAAGCCGGCCTCGGCAAGTCAGTAATCATGAATGCGCAGGCTGAGCTGGACAAGATGATACATACAGTGGCAGAGAATATCAACGATCTGCTTTCACCGACATCTACAGTCAAAGAGATTACAGCGAGGACATCTGATTCCTCGACGACAACAGAGTTCAACACAAAGCTTTCAAAGCTGGTAAATGATAATGCTGTTATTACAGTAAACGGTAAGAGCATCAGCCTGAATTCAGACGAGGGCAAAAACCTCGTTATCATGGATCAGGATTATGCCGTAGTCGGAGCCGATGGAAAGCTCCCGCCGAATGAGCTTTTCTCGAGGGTAGCAGGCGAGGCCAATCCTGACGCTACACAGTACCAGAGATATACGAAAGCCTCGATCACAGGCTCAGATGGAACAAGCCTCGATGTGTACGTGTATAACGACGAGGATGGCACTGACCTCGCCAGCCAGTACACTCTCTCGCAGCTTACCGTAAATAGTAACCTTTTAGAGCAGCCGAACAAGATTCCTTACAAGCATCTGAGCGGAACGATAAACTCAGACTCTTCCAACCTTCACCAGAATGACGATATCGCATACGATGTCGCAAAGAAGATTTATGAGTGCTTTGATGAAGAGAATTTTACGCTTAACCCAACAGATACGACTGCTACGAATTTTAACGGATTCTACACGAAGTTCGTGGGGGATGTGGCTGACAAAGGCAACGTCTACAAGACGACCTCGGAGGTGCTTTCAGATACAGTCGAGAGCGTTTCGTCAAGCCGTGACGGAGTTATCGGAGTAAACGCGGATGAGGAGCTTGAAAATATGATCAAATACCAGAACGCGTATAACGCTTCCTCGCGATTCGTAAATACGATCACCCAGATGATCGACGTGCTTCTGAATTCACTCACATAAAGGAGCTATTATGACATCTACTTTTTTTGGACTTGGAATTGCAGCGTCGGGACTGAATTCATTCCAGGCAAAAATGAACACAACCGCTAATAACGTGTCAAACCTTGAGACAGAGGGCTATTCGAGACAGCAGGTAAATGTTTCATCGGCGGTATCTATCCGCTCATATACATCATATGGTTCTATAAGCACCGGTGTTTCTACTGATTCTGTCACAAGAGTAAGAGACCAGTACTACAATGTCAAGTATTGGGAAAATCAGTCGAACTACGGACAGGCTGAGATCAAGGAATACTATATGAAGCAGATAGAGGATTATTATACTGATAATTCCGCAAATCCTGGTTTCTCAACACTGTACGCGAAGATGTTCAACGCTCTCGATACCGTAAAGGACAACGCCGGAGACGATACGAAGAGAGCGCAGTTTATAAGTGATGCTACACAGCTTACTGATTATTTTAATTCGACCTCACAGAACCTTCAGACACTGCAGTCTGATGTAAATGACCAGATAAAGGATACAGTCGATCAGATAAATTCCATTGCAAAGAAGATTTCGGTATTAAACAAGCAGATAAACCTTATTGAAACCCAGTCTAAGAATGCTAATGCCAACGAGCTCAGAGACCAGAGGGATCTGCTCGTTGATCAGCTGTCAGAGCTTGTCACGGTTGATACAGAAGAGGTAAAAGTAAAGGATACCCGTACCTCAAACCTCGCGAAAACGAATCCAAACGTCGAGGAGATATATACCGGAGCGACTACCTACACTGTAAAAATAGGCGGCCAGGTCCTTGTGGACAACTACGACTATAACCCGCTTCAGGTCACTGCAAGGGATAATAAGTACAACCAGTCGGATGTCAGCGGTCTTTACGATGTGACCTGGGCAAAAAACGGCAGATACAACGGGCAGAGCATAAATCTTTTCGGAACAGATATGGGAGGCAAGCTTCGCGGCCTCTTAGAGATAAGAGATGGAAACGATGAGGAGAACCTGACCGGAACAGCCGAGCTGATAAGCCCGCAGGTTTATGTCCAGTCGGACAGTACACATGCGGCAGGGACTACGGACGCGAATGGAAACCTCTATACTGACGATGCTTCAAAGGTCGGCCAGGCTGTAAAGGATGAAAACGGCGCAGTAGTTGAGAACACAAATGCCGGCGCAAGTCAGAGCGCGTCGTACTTAAAGCTCGAGGATGGCATAAGCATCACTGATCAGGACAGGATGAACATGCCGGAGCAGGGCGCCATCTATGTGAACAACCACAAATACGAATATTCTTCATTTACGGCTCAGACTGACGAGGATGGAAAAATAGTTTCCTACACCTTCGAGCTGAAGGAACCTATCTCAGCAAAGGAGATCGGAAATGTAGCCGGCAGGAAGGCTACAGTCGGATCGAGCGTTGATTTCAAGGGAATCCCTTATTATCAGAATGAAATGAACGCGTTCCTTCGTACTTTTTCAAGGGAATTCAATAAGATCCAGAAGTCAGGGCAGGACGCAAATGGCGACGCGGGACGTTCATTTTTCGTAGCAAAAAATGAAAGCCAGAGCAGTGATGAAACTGAACTCGATTTCACAGGAAGCGACTCACTGGTAGATAACGACTATTATGTGAAAAATGCTGATGGCACCTATAAAACTGACTCAGATGGAAATAAGGTTGTAAACACCAAGCGTGAGACTTTACACGCGACTGGCAGCACCACTACTACTGTAGATGGTAAGGAAGTCACCAGCTATACCGGCGGCGTCATAAATGGTTCCGCTGATTCCTACTACAAGCTTACTGCTTCAAGCATTGAGATCGCTGACGCGGTTCAAAAAAGTCCGAGCCTGTTCTCTACGACCATAAATAAATCCTATAATGGAAACAAGGACTTAGGATACGATTCATACGACCTGATGCAGGATATGATCGATCTTGAGGATAAGAAAACTCTCTATAAGGACGGCACCGGAGATAAGTTCCTTCAGAGGATTTACGCCGATGTCACTGTCGATACTCAGGAGAGCACTCAGTTTACCACTAATTATGAGAGCATCCAGCAATCAATCGATACTCAGAGAAAATCAGTTTCCGGAGTCGACCAGGATGAGGAGGCCATGAACCTGGTGAAGTTCCAGAATGCTTATAACCTTTCTGCGAAGGTTATTTCCACCCTCGCTGAAATGTATGACCAGCTGATACTGAACACCGGCGTATAAGGAGGCACAGATGAGAATCACAAGTAATATGATCCTGCACAACGCAGCTTCGAACATCAATTATAACAAGACCTTAGTCGACAAGGGCGAGAATCAGATGACGACGAAGACAAAGATCCAGAGGCCATCTGATGATCCTGTCATCGCTGTCCGCTCTCTGGCGCTCCAGACACGCCTTTCAAAGATCAACCAGTATTATGAGACGAACATACCTGACGCGGAGCATTGGATGGACGTCAGTGAGACCGCACTGAATAACATCATAGACAACATCACTGAATTGAAAAAGCTCTGCGTCCAGGGCTCCACATCTACCATGTCTACCTCGGACAGGGCTACTGTCCTGCAGCAGCTCAAGTCACTTCAGGAGTCTATTTTTTCTGAGGGAAACGCCGACTACGCAGGACGTACTGTCTTCACAGGCTACCGTACCGACAAGACTCTTGTGTTCACTGACTCTGACTGCGACAAGGATTACAATATCACTCAGAATCTGTCAGCTAATGACTTCGAAAAGGTCAGCTACTTCAATAACGAGGTAACAGTTCCGGCTAATGAGACGCAGATAAATAATCTCGATGATACCAATACTTCAAAGACAAACCTTACAAAAAACGATATTACGATCCAGAGCTCATCCTACAAGAGGCTGCGTCTCGCCTATGATGACATTTCTGATGTGGAGAGCCTTACTTTTTCCTATAAGGACGCAAAGGGCAATACCGTATCAAATACGATGCAGCTGGTAAACCAGGATACAGACAGGGTACCGCCGCTGGCGGAGGCAGACAAGAATGGAAATCTGGAATATGGAAGCGGAATAAAGTCTGCGGACCAGACGAGAGAAGTAAAGACAACTGACGGAACAACCTCTGAGGTGACATATAACTACTACACCGTCGGAGTTACATCGTCACAAAGCACAGTTACAAATAATGACGGCAGCACGACTACTACAGAGACGATCACTAAAACTGGCGCGTCAGACGGCTCGGTGACTAAGACTGTAAGGACGACTACAACACCGGCTAACGGAGGCAAAGCTACAACAACTGCCACAACTACAAAAACACAGGCGGATGGAACGGTTATTACGACTGTTACAGATGCTTCTGGAGATAAGACAACCAAGGCAGTCGACAAAAACAACCAGGAACTGAAAGGAACCTGGGAACACCTGGATGACGCGGACAGCGGCAGCGATCCGAAGACAGTATATGTCTTTGAAAACGAGCTTGACTGGGCTGACTGGAGCAGCAAAAACGGCGCTACTGATGCGGACAAGCTTACAAAGTATGTCCCTGATGACGCGGCAGTTCTTATCAAAGAGACCGGAGACCTTATCTTTGGAAAGAATGCCTCTGACCAGATGTCCGCGAAGGGAACCTCGGTAGCGGTAAATTATGACAAGGATTCATTTTCCGCAGGAGAGCTCAAGCCGGAGTATTATTACGACTGCGTTGACAATACAGGGGTAAACTACAAAGATCTCGAAGGGACAGTTGGAAGCAGGCTTGTTTACAATCGCTCTGATATAGCTTATGATATAAATTATACGGTAGCGGAGAACCAGACTATCACAGTGAATCTTCAGGCTAATGAGATCTTTGATTCGAGCGCCCAGCAGGATATAAAGGACCTGACATCGGTCATCACGAACACTCAGGATGCTTATGAAAAGCGTGAAAAAATAGCCGCTATGATGAGCGATTCGGATTATCAGGACTCAGCTACACAGGCAAAGCTTCAGGAATGGTATACCGCGGCCAGTAAAGAGTATGACTACTATAACAACTATATGCAGGAGACCTTTGAGAGAGTCCTCGGAAATACAGATACATACTTGAACAAGGCAAACCTCGCTGATACGACGCTTGGCTGCCGCGGGGATGAGCTGAGCATCACGAAGACAAGAATGGATGAGCAGCAGGAGTCAGTCACAGAGCTGAAGAGCAATAACGACAACCTCGATCTCTCGACTATAATGATGAATTATACGGCTTATTATACCGCGTACCAGGCTTCGCTTGTTGCTGCCGGCAAGCTCGGCGAGCAGTCACTTCTGAACTATATCTGATGATTAAAAAAGGAAAGGGCAAAAATGAAGGTAAACACAAGACTATTTGGAGAGATTGACATTTCCGATGATAAAATTATCAACTTACCCGGGGGTATCATCGGATTTCCGGACATGCAGAAATTTACCCTGATCTATGATTCGGGGGAGAAGGACAAACAGAAACAGACCGCGATCATGTATCTGCAGTCGATGGACGAGCCGCAGTTCGCAATGCCTGTTGTCATGCCGGGCGATATATTCCCGGATTACAACCCTGTTATCGATGACGAGCTTTTATCAGACATTGGAGAGCTGACTCCGGAGAATACATACTGCCTGGTGACCATCAGCGTTCCTTCCGATGTTAAAAAAATGACCGTAAACCTCAAAGCGCCGTTTATCATCAACACTGATACACTTAAGGGCGCACAGATCATGGTTGAGGATGATGTGGCTGTAAAGACTCCGGTCTATGATATCCTTGCTGCGCGCAAGACAGGAAAGGAGGACTCTTAATGCTCGCTCTTACAAGAAAAAAGGATGAGTCGATAGTAATTAACGGCGACATAGAGATCACAATCATGGAGATCAAGGGAGATCATGTGAAGGTCGGAATCAAGGCTCCAAAGAAGGTTCCTATCTACAGAAAAGAGATTTTTGACCAGATTCAGGAAGAAAACAAGGAGGCCATGAACACAGAGGTAGTGAAGAACTTAAACGATCTTCTGTAAAAAATGCAAAAAAAATACAATTCATCTCCTGGAATGGGTTGTATTTTTTTTATGTGTTCCGATATAAAAATAAATGAATTCCCGCTGTGGATTTAAAGCTTGCTGCCTCAAAGCTTTTAGCCGCGGGGTGTCAGCCATTGATGTACAAACGGAGGTGTAAATCATGGATATATCAGTAAACGCAGGGTACTCAAAGCAGGGAAGCTATTCAGTGGGTTCCGCGCAGACAGAAAATGTTGATACGGATGTGAATGCTGCTGTTCCGGCACAGGAAGCTTCCGTTTCAGCAGACGAAAACACAAAGACTGAAAATATCGATGTACTGAAGCAGGCGACTGAGTCATCTGTTGAGTACGACAAAAAGCTTAACGAGAAGGAAAACGAGCAGATAAAGAAGGCCGTTTCCGAGATCAACAAGCATGCCAATGGTACAGAGGCTATTTTTGGCATTCACGATAAGACTAACAGAGTCACCATAAAGATCGTGGACCGGGACACAAAAAAGGTCATAAAGGAATTTCCACCTGAGAAGACGCTTGATATGATAGCGAAGGTCTGGGAGCTTGCAGGACTTTTAGTAGACGAGAAGAAATAATTTTTTAATTAAGGAGATAAGCCTATGTCATCACCAATAAGAATGTCCGGTATGGTATCCGGTCTTGATACAGAGTCTATCGTTACCGCTCTGACAAGTGATTATCAGAATAAGGTCGATAAGTACAAAAAAGCCCAGACGAAGCTTTCATGGACGCAGGATGCCTGGAAGGAAGTAAATACCGAGGTCAATGATTTTTATAACAGCCTTGATAAATACAGATATTCGTCGGCGTGGAACCTTCAGAAGACTACCGCCTCGGATGCTACAAAGGCTACAGTTTCAGCAAACGGTTCAGCCTTTAATGGAACACAGACACTTAAGATTTCCCAGCTTGCTACAGGAGCTTCACTTACGAGTGGAAAGCTGGATACTTATACAGATTCAGATGGCAATAAGCAGAAAGTTACGTCGAGCACAAAGCTTTCTGATATTTCTTCAAATGCCGCCGGAGATCTGACTATCAAGGTTGGAAATGACAGCACTACCTTTACAGTAGGCTCAGATACGACAGTAAATGACCTGGTAAACGCGTTAAAGACAGCAGGTCTCAATGCCTCATTCGATGAGACCCAGCAGAGATTCTATATCAGCTCAAAGACCACCGGAAGCGACCAGAGTTTCACTTTATCGGCAGCTGACGGATCTTCATCAGATATTCTGAGCGCTCTTAAGCTCGATAGTTCAAACCGGTCAAGTTTTAATGCAGGCAAGGACGCGGAGATCACTCTTGGCGGAGTAGATTACACGAGCTCGACGAACAACTTCAGCATCAACGGTCTGAACATTCAGGCTTTAGCAACGACAGACAGTGATATCACCGTAACCACCCAGACTGATACTCAGGGTATCTACGATAAGGTCAAGGATTTTATTTCTTCTTATAACGATCTGATCAATGACCTGACTGACAGATACAACGCTGAGAGTTCAGGTTCATACGAGCCTCTTACCGATGATGAGAAGTCTGAGATGTCTGATTCTGAGGTAGAGAAGTGGGAGAAGAAGATCAAGACCGGTCTTCTGCGCCGTGATAGCACTCTTGAAACTATCATGAGCACTCTGACGAGTGGTATGATGGCTACATACTATGACGATGATGACGCCACGATGGACATCGATGGTAAACAGACGTTAAAGGATGGTGTTACATCGGCAAAGAAGTACAGCCTCGCCACCTACGGCATCATGACAAAGGGTATCCTTCAGTCAGCTACAAACAGACAGTACGAGTACCACATCGATGGTGATGAGGATGACGATTCTGTATCTTCGAATACTGATAAGCTGATGACAGCTATTACAGAAGATCCTGATAAGGTTGTTGACCTGATGAAGAACATCACGAATAACCTCTCAAGGAACCTGAAGAAGCAGATGTCAGCTACATCGCTCCGCTCGGTATTTACTGTCTACAACGATAAGGAAATGGCCAGCGAGTATTCCAGCTACACCGAGCTTATCAATACCTGGACGACCAGACTTAACGATATGCAGGATTCATATTATCAGAAGTTCTCAAAGATGGAGTCGACTCTCCAGTCGCTTCAGAGCAGCACGAGCTCTATCTCGGGACTTACATCATAAATCGGTTGTTTTTTCAAGAGAGAATGCTTTTGGTTTTAGATTTTTAAAGGGATAGTAAAATGCAGAGAAATCCGTATGAGGTTTACAGAAAAAATCAGGTTGCGACAGCTTCTCAGGCTGAGCTCGTGCTGATGCTTTATGATGGTGCACTCAAAT
>JBJELA010000424.1:0-4574 GCA_051878915.1 Candidatus Weimeria sp. | reverse complement strand
ATTTTGGCATTTATTATAATGGTTAATCATGCCCTAGTTTTCGGACAGTCTCCCCTGCCATTATCATCTCACTGAAGGCACCATTTCGCTTTCTCAGCTCGTCAAAGGTGCCGGTCTCTATCGCTTTTCCTTCCTTCATGACAATTATGCGGTCGGCTCTGCGGACAGTTGAGAGCCTGTGCGCTACAATGAAGGTCGTGCAGCTGCTTCCGAGGCTGTCAAGAGTCTCAGAGACCTCCTTTTCAGAAACCGCATCGAGAGCGCTGGTCGCCTCGTCGAGGATCAGAACCCTGGGATCCCTGATAAGAGCCCTCGCGATCGATATCCTCTGCTTCTGGCCGCCGGAGAGCTTGTCGCCGTGCTCGCCGACCATAGTGTCCGCACCGTCCGGAAGGTTCTTTATCACTCTCTCGAGGCCTGATTTTTTCAATACGTCCTTAAACTTTTCTTCCGTAACCCCTGTAGTGCCATAGAGGATATTTTCTCTTACGCTGCCTGAAAAAAGTATCGTATTCTGCGGTACTACCGCGAGAAATTTCCTGTAGGATCTGAGCGCGATCTCTGAAAGCGGCTGCCCGTCTATAAAAATCTCACCCTCTGAAGGCTGTCCGAAGCCAACGAGGAGATTTAAAATCGTAGACTTTCCAGCTCCGCTCTCGCCGACAAACGCGACAGTCTCGCCGGCGTCTACATGAAGGTTCAGGTGATAAACGGCCGGATCGGTATTGTCCGGATAGCGGTATGTGACATCCTTAAAATCGTACTCGCCATTCATACCTGTGAGGATCCTTTTACCATTATCCTCCTCGATATCGTCTGCAGTCAGGATCTCCCCGATACTTGTAACAGACTCAAGTCCCTTGGTAAGGATAGGTATCAGGTTCAGAAGCTGGTTCATCTGGCCGACTATCTGCGTGAAAAAGCTCTGGTACATAACCACATCGCCGGCTGGAATAAGCCCCCTTAGAGCCATTCTCGCTGTAAAAATAAGACAGATGACCTGAAAAAGCTGGAAGCAGATCCACGATACCGCGCCAAAGTTAGTCTGCACCATATCCAGCTGATAGCCGCTTTCGGCTATTTTTTCAATCTGCTCACCCATTACCCTCGACTCCTCGTCCTCGAGGGCGTGAGCCCTGGTCACCGGGACCAGTTCGACCATCTCGGCTACCTTTCCGCTCGCTGACTCCATCTCTTTTCTGAAGGTCCTGTTCCTTCTGAAAATCTGCTTTCTGAAGGAGTAGACCACAACAGCTCCGACAGGTCCCATCAGCAGGAAAAACACAAGCACAGTCAGGCTTTTCACAGCCGTTACAGCAAATGCCGCAACAGAAACCGTGATAATGCTCATCATGTTGTTGAAGACCTGGTCTGACAAGGTCTCCACCGCCTCGACGTCACGGATCATTTTTGACTGCATGCGGCCTGTTTCGATGTCCTTCTGATACGGAATCGAAAGCTGCTGGATCTTGTACACCAGGCTTTTCCGAAGTCCCGCCTCGACCGACCTCTGCGCGATACTCCTGAAATGCATCTGAAGGTCAGCCATCGGAAGGTTCAGAATAAGAAGCGCAGTGATCACTATGGCATTTATTATGATGCTGTGCAGGGAACCAGGTTTGTTCTCAATGATAAGGTTTATGATATTTGCGGTAACAATCGGGAAAACCAGAACCGGGCTGTGCTTGATAAAGAAAAAAATACCCGCTAGTATCAGGTTATGGTAATACCCCTTGAAAAGAGCCATGAATGTCTTCATCGGATGGCCCTTATTCTCGTCAAAAGCTTTGATATATTCCTCTGGAGCCTTTCCATTTTTTACAGAACTCATAGACTCTTAATCTCCTTCAATAACTGTCTTACTTTTTGCTGCCGGACTATTAAAACGATTATAGTATAACCGCGTATTCCGGAAATATCCACTGAATTTTACAGAATTAAAGCGCAACAGAGGAGATCATCCTGAAAAGCTCTTCAGACGCAATACCCATGGGCTTTGCCGCATTCCTGATCATACAGATTTTTCTGTCAGGTATTTTTTCCTCCAGATCGATTTTTACAACCTCTTTATTCTTAATGGAATATTCCGCCATAGGCTCCGGAATAAATGCCAGGCCCAGATTATTTTTTACCAGCGGAAGGATCTGATCCGCCGTTGCTACCTCTGTATCAGGCCTGTAGTCAAGTCCATACGAGAAAAATACATCCTGATAAAAATGATAGGTCATAGTCGAAGCTCCCATTGCTATAAGAGGATAATCCGCTATGGATCTTATGGAAAGCTTCTGGCCTGCAAAGGAAGAAAAATTACTGCCTCCGATTAATATTTCCCTGAACCGGTCTAAATCTGTCACTTCAAGCCCGGATGTCTCAGGAGTCGGAGTTGTTACCACAGCAAAATCCACATAGCTGTTTTTTACCGCGTCAACAGCCTGAATCGTCGAATAATTATCTATATGAAGCCTTATCGCATTATGCTTCAGGTGAAATTCCGACAGGATCTTAAGCAGAAAAATATTAAGCGCAGTCTCTGTGGCGCCGATCGATATGATCCCCTCATCAAGACTTATCATGTCAGAAAGCTCATGTTCAGCCTGGTTGAACTGTTCGATCGCGGCAGAGACGTGTTCATAAAGTCTTTTACCCTCGGGAGTAGGTATCACACCGTTTCTTCCCCTGATAAACAGTCTGCACCCCGTCTGGTCCTCAAGATTATTCATTGCTCTTGTGATATTCGGCTGATTGCTTCTTAAAACAGCGGCTGCTCTGGTAAAGCTGCCCTGCTTATATACCTGGTAGAATATTCTGTAATATTCGTAATTAACGTTCATAAATGCGCTTACATGTCAAAATAACATACTACGTATATAAAAAATATATTTTAAGTATAGTCCTGAACAAATTATAATACTTTGGAGATAAAAATAAAATCAGAAATAATAAGGAAAGAGTGGTATTTTGGAAGAATTAGATATAATTGAGCGAATACCCACAGAGAAAATGCCTGGAGAGCTGTTTCAGAAGATCTTAAGTTCGGACCTGGCGTGCAGGAAACTGTCAGAGGCATTTTATTCACATATTGACGAGGATAATCTGGTTTCTGACGTGAATCCCGTTCATTTTGCAAAGGTACTCTTTTCATCCTATCAGAACGGTGATGTAAGCGGGGTTCTTCTGGAGATATGCCAGCGCAGCATGTTCGATCTGCTGCGTGAGGCTTACCTGATCCCAAGACGATTTCATGGCAAGGCAGGCAGAAATCCTCAGCTTCTTACGACTCCGGAGGGTGAGCTTAACGGGCACGGAGAAAAAAAGGTTTCAGAACGTGAGTTTAAAAAGTTCCGTGAGATCTATGACACGCACCAGCTGATAGAGCGGTCAAAAATATATCTGGCAGACGGCTATGACATTGAACGGAGCTATACAGACGGGCTCAGGATAGAAGAACAACTTGTAGACAGAAGGCGGGGAATCATGATCCTGTACGCTCTGCCCGATACTGAAAAGGCCGGACTTACAGAGGCGCAGACCTATGCTCTGATCTGGAACACATTCAATTCTCTGCAGTACAAGGTACCTAGATCAATGGTCTTTTACGGGCAGGAGACCGGAGAGAACGGAAACGATTCAAAGGATACGAATGATGAAATCGGGATACTCCTTCCTCTTAATAATTTTGAAAAAAACATTATCAGATCACTGGATGTCATCGATAAAGAGATCATTCTCTGCAGGGAAGACATGATGCAGGCAATAAGGCGGGAACAAAATAAATGAAGAAGCTTTTTCATAAAAATGTGCAGACCTCTGAATCCATAGAGATCGGTATTATGCTTGCCATATCCGGCGGATTTATGGATGCGTATTCATATATGGAGCGCGGAGAGGTATTCGCCAACGCGCAGACAGGAAATATTGTTCTTTTCAGCATAAATCTTTCAAAAGGAAACTGGCATACAGCGGCACATTATTTTTTCCCGTTTTTTGCCTTTGCGCTGGGGATTGCTGTGGCGGAGATAATCCGCATGCTTTTTATCGAGAGTGTAAAAGTAATTCACTGGAGACAGATTTCCGTAGTGTTTGAGGCAGTTGCTCTTGTCATAGTAAGCACGATCCCGACGAGGTACAATCTTATAGCCAACGCGATCACTTCCTTTGCCTGTGGAATACAGGTGCAGAGCTTCAGGAAAGTATATGGCAACGGCATGGCTACCACGATGTGCATTGGAAATCTGCGCGGTGCCGTCCAGAACCTGTGTGATTATTTTGATTTTCATGAAGGGCATTATCTGCAGAGCTCAGTTTTATATTTTTCGATCATTGGATTTTTCGCGGTTGGAGCTGTGATCGGAAATATCATGGTGGGGATATCCGGAATAAGGTCAATACTCTTCTGTACGATAATGCTGCTTCTGGCTTTTTCCATAATGTTTGCCAATAGAGAGGAATAAACAGATATATGATAAGGGTAAAATCGAATCATATGCACATAGAATGGCACGATTTTGCTGGAAGGCCTGATGTGCCGCTTATAGAAGATTCTTTAGAGAGTAAGGCTTCAGTTATCGGAAGAA
>JBJELA010000423.1:0-4584 GCA_051878915.1 Candidatus Weimeria sp. | reverse complement strand
ATCATACTATTTATTTCAAATATGATTGAAACGCGGATAAGCCGCTGCGACAGAAAAGGAGGTTTGGCCCATGTTTGATCAGTCTATGTTTTTTCAGTCTTTTCTGCCAATCATTCAGGCGATGCCAACTACACTTCTTCTGACTGTTTCCTCATGTCTGCTGGCTCTTTTTGGAGGTATCGTTTTAGCACTTCTCCTGACCTGTCCTCTTAAGCCTGTGCGGATAATTTTTAAAGTATTATCATCCTTCTTAAAGGGTATCCCAATACTGGTATTTCTATATGTATTCAGTGTCTCCATAGATTCTGTCATGACTAAGCTGTATGCTATATTTAACCTTACATACAGTAACAGAAATACCCCGACACTACAGTTTGCTATTTTAGCTCTTGCTCTGTCATACATACCATATATGGCTGATATGATACTTTCCGCATATAATGCTATACCAAAAGGACAGTTTGAGGCAGCCGAAGCATTCAGTTTTACAAAGTCTCAGGCGATGTTTCACATAATCATACCACAGATGATAGTTATAGCAGTTCCTAACTTCGGCAATCATTTTGTAAATCTCCTGAAGGCGACATCTCTTACCTGTATGGTAACGATAATGGAGATGATGGGTACCGCGAGAAACTTTGCCACAATGAATCAGACTTTTCTAGAAGCCTATACAGCCTGCGCCCTGCTCTATTGGCTTGTATTTGAAATATTTGAACGTCTCTTTCAGTTTATCGAGAAAAAAGCAGGACGCTACTTACAGCCTGGCGCTATTACCCGACGTCGTTTCCATCTGATCAGGAAATCTGCCCGGATGCGGATTTCGGGAAAGCAGCCAGATCCTGAACAGGCACTATAAGGAGGTTACATATGAAAAAACATTTTATCGTGACCATTTCAAGGCAGTTCGGAAGTCTCGGACGTCCTATAGCAATAAAGCTCTCTGATATGCTGGGTGTAAATTTCTATGATCGCGACATAGTAGAGATGACAGCCAAAAATCTCGGAATGGCTGTTTCAGAGATAAAAGAAAAGGAAGAAGGAGGTAGTGGTTTTGGCCGGATGATGTTCCCTTTGGGACGTGGAGCTACTGAAACCCAGGATATGATCTTTAACGAACAGACAAGAATCATTCGCGATATAGCTGATCGTGAATCATGCATCATCGTAGGTCGCTGCTCTGATTTTATTCTTGGGAATGAAAAAAATGCAATGCACATCTATATTTATGCTTCATATGAGGACAGACTTAGAAACAGTATCGATGTCCTGAGAATGAGCCGGGATGAGGCAGAACGAATGATAAAAAAAGTGGACCGCGCAAGGAAGGCCTACCATCTGCATTATGCCGGTTATCTTCCGGAAGATCTGATGCACCATGACCTGCTCATTAACTCAAATCTCCTTGGAGTGAGCGGAAGTGCGGAATCACTTTATAAAACAATACAGATTCGTTTCGGCTTAAATGAGGAGGAAACAGAATGAAAAATATTCTCTACTACAATATCGATGACAATCTCGATTATGAAAATAAGCTACTTAAGGACTGGGGCGTTGACGACGTAAATCTTATTGAGATTAAAGACGCTGACAGAAAAACTCCACTCTCTGACCTTATCAATGAGCATCAGGTCAGCGGAGTTGTAGTTGAATATGACAGTATCACAGATGAAATAATGGAAAAATGTCCGTCTCTTGAGATTGTATCTCTTCAAAGTATAGGATATAATAATGTTGACATTTCATCTGCTACAAAGCATGGTGTCTATGTCTGTAATATTCCTGGATTTTGTGCGGACGAGGTTGCAACGCATACGATTGGTTTTATGCTCGATCTTACAAGAAGTATAACTTTTTTGGACAGGACTGTCCAGTCCGGAAAATGGGATCCTCTTCTATCATACCCTATGTACAGGCTTAAAGGTAAGACATTCGGTATGGTATTTTTCGGTGAGATTCCAAAAAGGATAGTCCCGATTCTGCATGCCTTTGGAATGAATGTTCTAGTCTATGCACCTACAAAGACTAAGGAGTATTTGAAAGACTTCGGATGTGAGAAAGCAGAAACTTTAGATGATCTGTTAATAGCCTCTGACTATGTATCAATGCACTGTCCTCTTATTCCTGGCGTTACAGAGCATATGATGAGTGATAGGCAGTTTGATCTGATGAAGCCAACAGCATTCTTTATAAACACAGCCAGAGGTTCGGTAGTTAATGAGAAAGCCCTGGTAACGGCTCTCAAGGAGAAAAAAATACTAGCCGCAGCCGTAGATGTTATTGAAGATGAAATAACAGAAACAAGTGAACTCTTCGGACTGCCTAACTGCATTATGACACCACATTCTGCCTTCCTTTCTGAGGACTCATTCTATGAAGGACGTGAGCGTTGCTTGCATCATCTGGTATTAAAGCTATCAGCCAGGGGAAAAGGCGAATACAATAGTGTAGTTAATAAAGAACTGCTGAAATAGGAGAATCAGTATGGAAGGATCTGTCTACGGAATACTTGTCGAGCTATTAATATTTGTTTTGATAGGATTCGCTTTCAGCAGGTTTCATATTTTACAATCGGATATGTCCTCTAAACTCTCAGCTCTGCTCTTAAAGATGATCCTTCCATTCTCACTTATCGCATCCTCACAGCAGGAATTTTCTATACATGCAATAAAGGGAATCCTACTATCGATTGTACTTTCAATTCTCTTTTACATACTCTCTTTTACAACACTGCGGCTCTTACTGCCATTTATTTTCCATTCAAAAGAAATCCCAGCCGCAGCCTATGACCTCTGCGCTTTTGCAAATGTCGGATTTCTGGGGTTTGCAGTTACACCTCTGATTTTTGGCGATAGTGGTACATTGTTTACCATTTCTCATAATTTTATTTTTCAGCTCCTTTTCTTTACAATCGGAATGGATATGTTCGAAGAAACTACTCATTCGCTTAAAGATAATCTGAGTCCCAAAGCTATTTTTACAAACAAGATAATTCTGGTATCTATTCTTTCTATGGTTCTCTATATACTCCCATTCAGGTTTCCAAAGGTCATTACGGTATCCATCAGCGCAATAGGATCTATGATGACACCGCTTTCGCTTATCATAGTAGGTCTCCAGATAGGAGCTTTAAAGCTTGGAACAGCTTTTCTCGACAAGAAAGTTATTTCACTTACTTTTTTCAGAATGATTGTGATACCAGCCATATTTTTTGTAGTATTGTTTATCATTCCATTCGATTCAAAAGTAAAGTCAGTTGCATTCATTCTCTCAGCTATGCCATCAGGATCACTGAATGCTGTAATTGCGGAGCGTTACCAGAAGGATCAGGTAATGACAAGCTCCGTTGTCGCACTTACCACTATTCTTTATTTTGCAATGCTGCCACTTGATGTCACACTAATATCTTTTCTTTAAAAAATAAATATAAAAGTAATAGATTAAATATAAGATTAAATTCAGTGCCGAAATTTACAAAAAAAGAACCCGCTTTCGCGGGCCCTTTTATTTTTGAAAGAGGAAAGCAATTATTTCAGGATATCTGCAACAGCACTCTTGTCAAGAGTAAACTCGAGGGCACCCATGTACATAGGAGCTACATCGCCCTGGTTGTAGCAGATAACGATATTACCATTCTTGTCCAGGTAGAATGAAGCCTTATTAATCAGATCATCATCTTTGAATCCGCTGATCTTTTTGTCTTCGTCACTGTCAGATACGAAGTAGACCAGTGAGTCATCCTTCTTCTGGTTCTCGATCATCTGAGCCTTTATGTCCTTCATGACAGCGCTCTTGTAATCGGCATTGTCCTTGAAGAGGTCACTGAGCTGTATCTGTTTTCCGGTCTTGAGATCGATCGTATAGTAGTGATTTTCTTCGTAGCTGTCAGCCTGAGTCTCTTCAGAAGTAAGCTTCAGTGTGAAGTAGTCGTCAGTCTTATCGATTATCTCAGTCTTTACATCGAGATTGATGTGACCGTCAGCCTTTGCTGTCTTCTTGAAGTCAGCCACATACTTGTCTGTAAGGCTCTTTATCTCATTGTTGATCTCAGCAGCTGTCTTCTTGCCAGCCTTGTTATTTGAGTCAAGTCCATTGACGTCAACACTGGCTGACGCGTTTTTGCTGTCAGAATGATAATCACGAATAGTGATAACTTTGAAAAAACCACCCAGTACAGGAACGTTTTCCATAGCATTTGCCACAGAAGCGTTTGAATTCGGGAGGATGAAGATTGTAAGAGCTGCAGCTGCAGCAATTGCCCATCCTCTGATATGTCTCTTTCTTGATTCTATTTTATTCTCCGCTTTAGCCACGTTAATTCTGTTCATCATTTCGTTTACCGCCTTTTCGTCCATAGAAAAACCGGCGTATTCATTTTTTAAAGTATTAAGCTTCTCTGTCATATCCTTCTGCCTCCAAATCTATCCTCAGCTTCCGGAGCCCTCTGTATAGCCGGCTCTTTACTGTATTCTCATTCTCGCCAAGTATTTCGGCGATTTCCTTGATCTTTTTTTCCTCAAAGTACTTAAACTCTATAACAGCCTTATCCGTCGGATCCATCTGATCAAGGATCCGGTGGAGATC
>JBJELA010000422.1:0-4592 GCA_051878915.1 Candidatus Weimeria sp. | reverse complement strand
GCACTGACTGTGTAATGATAGTAAATGGTCAGCCGAATGTCAGAACCTGTATCACTCCTCTGGAGGAGGGAATGACAGTTGAGACACAGTATGGAGTTCAGGCCAGAAGCGACTGGGAGGTGGAACACAAATGAAGAGACATGAACTTATCGTAATCGGTGCCGGACCTGCCGGACTGTCTGCAGCCATCGAAGCGAAGAAAGCCGGCATGGATGTAATTGTTTTTGATGAAAATGCCAGACCCGGAGGCCAGCTTTTCAAGCAGATCCACAAGTTCTTCGGTTCAAAGGAGCACCACGCAAAGGAACGCGGCTTCCGCATAGGCCAGGAACTTCTGAAGGAAGCAGAGGACCTGGGTGTAAGAGTTGAACTGAATTCAGTAGTAATGGGAATCTACAATGAAAAGGAAGTCACAGTAAGACATGGCGACGAGGTCGACCATTACAAGGGCGACTATATAATAATAGCAACCGGAGCAGCTGAGAATATGATCCCATTCAAGGGCTGGGACACACCGGGAGTCATCGGAGCAGGAGCCGCACAGACACTTATGAACCTGCAGGGAGTCCAGCCAGGCCAGAAGATACTTATGGTCGGTTCCGGAAATGTAGGACTCGTGGTCAGCTTCCAGCTCCTTCAGGCAGGATGTGATGTTGTAGCCCTGATCGATGCAGCGCCGAGAGTCGGCGGTTACGGCGTACACGCTTCAAAAGTAGCCAGATGCGGAGTTCCTTTCTACACCTCAACTACAATAATTGAAGCAAAGGGTACAGATCATGTCACCGGAGCTGTCATAGCCAGAGTCGATGATCATTTCAAGCCTGTTCCAGGTACAGAGAAAGAGCTCGATGTCGACACGATCTGCATCGCAGTCGGACTCTCGCCGATGTCACAGCTAGCTGGTAATGCCACCTGCAAAATGGCTTCAATACCGTCCAAGGGCGGCAATGTAGCAGTCCTGAACGAGTTCGGCGAGACAAGTGTTGATGGCATCTATTGCGCCGGAGATGTAGCAGGGATCGAGGAGGCAAGCTCCGCTATGATCCAGGGCAGAAAAGTTGCAGTAAGAATCTGCGAAAAAGCCGGATATATAACGGACAGCGAATTTGAAAGTGAATACAGAACTTACGAGGATTCACTCGATGATCTTCGTCAGGGAATGTTTGCTCCTAAGAACAGGGGCCGCAACGATTGGAAAGAGACAGACGAAGGTTACCCGATCTCAAAAAACCTGCTGGCACATGGCTTTGTCACAGAGGACGAGCTAAAGGGATTCCCGGCAGCCACCTATAAAAAGGCCGGAGTTCATCCTGTTATTGAATGTACACAAAATATACCGTGCAATCCATGCCAGGACTGCTGCCCGGCAGGATGCATCAGGGTCGGAGCAAATATCACCCATATCCCGGTCATTGATGAAACAAAGAAATGTGTCGGATGCGGAATGTGTGCAGCCAGCTGCCCTGGTCAGGCTATATTTTTACTGGATGAGCATGAGGATGAGGGTTATGCAACCGTCGGATTTCCGTATGAATTCCTTCCTCTGCCAATGGTTGGCGACAAAGGCAAGGCTCTTGACCGAAGCGGCAATGTAGTCTGTGACACTGAGATAGTTGATGTAAAGAGATCAAAGGCCATGGATCAGACGACAGTCGTTACCATGAAGGTACCTGCGAAATATGCGGGAACTGCCCGGTTCTACAGACCAGAAGCGTAAATGAGAGGTGACTAATTATGGCAAAAATGATTCGAGTAGCTGATACAAAACCTTTTGAAGAGCGGCCTGACGATGATATGATCATCTGCAGATGCGAGGAGATCACAAAAGGTGAGATAAGGCGTGCCGTTCACGATGGAATGCACACGATCAACGAAGTAAAGAGATACCTGAGATGCGGCATGGGGCTCTGCCAGGGACAGACCTGCCAGAAACTCGTAGTCGGCATCATAGCAGGCGAACTGAAGGAGAACCCGGCAGACATCGGGATGATCACAGGCCGGGCTCCAGCAAGACCTGTAGATATCCAGACATATTCGAACAATGTGACTGACGTCAGGGAGGCATAATTATGGCAGAGAAAAGAGAAGCAGATGTAATAATCATAGGCGGAGGTATCGTTGGCTGCGCCACTGCTTACAGGCTCGCAAAACAGGGTGTCGACGTGCTCGTTCTCGAGAAAAAAGAGATTGGAAACGGCGGCTCCTGCCGTAATGCCGGAGGTGTAAGACAGTCCGCAAGAGACCCCAAGGAGCTTCAGCTGGCAATGTACGCCGTGGCAAATATCTGGCCGCAGCTATCAGATGAGCTGGGCGTCGACGTAGAATATCATCAGAACGGAAACCTGCGTCTGGGGCTTACCGAAAAGGATATCACAACACTGACAAACCACTGTGCCAAGAGCACAAGGGTCGGTCTCGATGTAAAAATGATCACAGGCGATGAAGCCAGAGAGCTCTGTCCGTATATGTCCAGAGATGTCATCGCGGCCAGCTGGTGCCCGACAGACGGACACGCAAACCCGCTGAAGACAACTCTTGGTTTTTACAGAAAAGCGCTCCAGTACGGCGTGACTTTTGTAACCGGAGTCAAAGTGCATGGCCTTAAAAAAGTAAAAGGAAGAATAAGACAGGTGATCACTGATGATGGTATCTATGAAGCTGACAAGATACTGCTCTGTGCCGGCTATGAGTCAAGAGCCATTGCGAATACAGTCGGCATCGATGCCCCGGTCGAAAGACAGTTCAATGAAGTTTTAGTCACCGAGATGATGCCGAAGATGTTTGACATCATGATCGGAGTTGCAGGAGGTGAGTTTTATGGCCACCAGTCAGAGCACGGGTCATTCGTCCTCGGCGGCAACAGCGGCATGCAGGCTTTTACCTCAAACAACAATCAGGAGAACTTCGTTACGAACAGTCTTACAGCCCCATGTATCTCCCGAGGAATAATGAAGTACTTCCCGATACTAAAAAACGCAAAGGTCGTCCGTACCTGGTCCGGGTGGTATGATCAGTGCATAGATGTACTTCCTATACTTGATAATCCTCCCGAGGTTCCAGGACTTACCCTTGCGTTTGGTTTCTCCGGCCATGGCTTTGGTATAGCTCCAGCAGTTTCAATAGCTCTTTCCGAGCTGATCCTGAACGGACAGTCGACTACAATTGACATCAGCCAGCTGAAATACGACAGATTCAAAGCCAAGGGCTGAAAATACACGACTTCTGCTCAAATGAGCCGGCAGATGGGCAGCCGCATCGCACCTCTATACCGCCCTTAAAGGAAGGTATAGAAGTGCAATTCAGTCCCGCCATCAGAGCGATGCTCTGAAAATATCAGCGATATCCTGCTGTGTCAGCGGAGCCCAGGCATTTTCAAGGCCCTCATTGTCTGCCACATGCTTTGCCATCTCGTCAATACGTGAATCATCGATTCCTACATCTCTTAAATGCATAGGGATATTGATCGATTCGAAAAATTTATATGTCGCTTCTATTGCCTGATCAGCGATGACAAATCTGTCCTGATCCGGATCGATCCCGAATACGTTGACGCCGTATTTTACAAAGCGGTCTACTGTCTTTTCACTTAATATATGCTTCATCCATCTCGGAGTAATGATCGCAAGTCCCTCACCATGGGTGATATCATAGTATGCAGAAAGCGCGTGCTCCATTCCATGGCATGGCCAGCCTGAAGGACTGTTGCCAAGAGAATAGATTCCGTTGCATCCATATGTGCAGGTGAGCATCATCTCAGCTCTTGCAGTATAATCATCCGGTTTCTCCAGGCACTTTTTTGCGTTGACCATAAGGCTCTTGAGACCTGCCTCCATGAATCCGTCATTAAGGATCGTTGAATCCCCGCAGAAATACTGCTCCATAATATGATTCATCGCATCAGCACATCCGGCTGCTGTCTGCTTCTTTGATACTGTAAAAGTATATTCAGGATCGAGGAAAGACACTGCCGGGAAAAGGTGCGGATCTACATATCCGATCTTATCGTTAGTATCAGTTCTTGAAATAACTCCGCCTGCATCATACTCACTTCCGGTAGCCGCAAGAGTGATGATATCCACGATAGGAAGTGCTGACTGCGCCTTCACTTTATAAGAGATCAGATCCCACGGATCCCCGTCATATCTGGCTCCTGCCGCGATAGCCTTCGAGCAGTCGAGTACACTTCCGCCGCCGACAGCAAGGATCACATCGATATCATTCTCCTTGCAGATCTTCACGCCGTCAAGGACGCTCGGATCATACTTCGGATTCGGCTGTATCCCGGAGAGCTCTGATATCTCAAAATTGCCGAGCAGGTCCTTAACCTTGTCATAAAGTCCCAATTTTTTTATGCTGCCGCCGCCATAGGTCAGAAGGATTTTCTTTCCAAACTGACTCATGACCTCCGGAAGCTTCTCCACTACACCTTTTCCAAAAATCAGTCTGGTAGGTGTCTGATAATCAAAATTCTGCATTTTACCACCTTTCTGTCTGTTGCATTTTAGACGATAATATTGTAACATTAAAGCTGACTTTAAGGTCAAGCCCAAAAATAATTTTTAAGAGGTTTTTTTATGGAATACACGATAAAG
>JBJELA010000421.1:0-4610 GCA_051878915.1 Candidatus Weimeria sp. | reverse complement strand
CTGAAAATATCTGAGAGGTTATGGCATTGAAAAAGATAGATTATAATGACAGCCGTATTCACTACAGCGGAAGAATGGAAAAGGATCCGGAGTTTGAGGGCTGCAGATGGGTTTTTGCGGCTTCTTCAGCTTTTATCCGCTTTAAGGGCAGCTCACTCAATGCGGAGATAAATGTCAGAAGAGAGGGCTGGGATGTATTCCTCGGTGTCATCACAGATGGTGTCCAGTCAAAGATCGAGGTCAGAGAGGGCAGAAGCGAGATCGTTTTAGCTGATGGCCTTGATCCTGAAAAGACACATGAGGTCCTGTTCTTCAAGCGGATGGATACGATGAATATCATCACCATCATGTCGTTTCAGGTGGATGATGACGCGGTGCTTCTTGACGCGAACAAAAGCAGGAGTCTCCTCGCGGGAGAGCTTGGGATCACGAGCGGAAGAAGGATTGAATTCTTTGGTGATTCTGTAAGCTGCGGCGAGGTAAGTGAGGCAGTCCTCTATACTGGAAAAGAGGATCCGGACCACAATGGTGAGTTTTCAAACAGCTGGTACTCTTATGCCTGGATGACTGCGAGAAAGCTTCACGCTGAGATCCACGATACCTCTCAGGGCGGCATCGCGTTACTTGATGGTATCGGCTGGTACCACGAACCTGGGCAGGACGGTATGGAGAGCTTTTTTGATAAATGCCAGTGCAATAAATTCCTGGCGCCTGTGACTGACTGGGATTTTTCCCGCTGGACGCCACAGATTGTCGTTATCGCCTTGGGACAGAATGACAGTCATCCTGAGGATTTCATGAAGAATTCTCCCGATGGAAAAATGGCATCGAAGTGGAAGGAACGCTACGCCTGGTTTATTCATCAGATAAAGACACATTATCCTTTCGCGAAGATTATCTGCGCTACTACTATATTGTGTCATGATCCGTCATGGGATGAAGCCATCGATGAGGTGGTGCACAGCCTCGGTGATCCAAACGTCACCCACTTCCTCTACAGTAAAAACGGCTGCGGAACTCCCGGCCATATACGTATCTCTGAGGCAGATATGATGTCAGACGAGCTGGCATGCTATATCGATTATATAATGAGCATATAAAAAGGACCGCTTTATTTCATGAACAGGGAACAGATCTTAACTGAACTGAAGAATCACGCAGATGAAAAATACCGGAAGTTCTCGGCCGGTTTAAATCCCGGAGTAAATGATATTCTTGGTGTCAGGCTTCCTGTGCTTCGTAAAATGGCGAAGGAAATGGCAAAGGAGGACTGGCGGGAAAACCTGCGGCAGCTCTCAGATGACACTTATGAAGAGAAAATGCTTAAGGGCATGATGATCGGATATGTGAAATGTGATACTGAGGAGAGGCTTGAGCTGGTAAAAGGGTTTGTTCCGAAGATAGATAACTGGTCGGTCTGCGACAGCTTCTGCACAGGTCTTAAATTCGTGAGGAAAGAGCAGGAACGCGTTTTCTCATTTTTACAGCCGTATATCATATCTGAGAAGGAATTCGAACAGCGATTCGCCGCGGTTATCCTTCTTGACTATTATATAGATGAAAAGTGGCTCGGAAGCACTGTAAACGCGCTGGAAAAAATAAACGCGAAGGAATATTATTCGCAGATGGCTGTGGGCTGGGCCATGGCAGAATGCTTCCTGCGGTTTCCGGATGAAGTAATGCCGGTTCTAAGGCAGAAAAGACTGGATCCGGTGGTGCAGCAGAAGGCACTGCAGAAGATAATAGAGTCTCGAAAGATATCTCCGGAAACTCGTGATGAAATTCGCGCTATGAAGAAACAGCAGAAGGACATGGTCAGGTAAGTCTTTGTGGAATGTTGCTTTTGCAACATAAAAAAATCCCGTCCCTGTGTATTATATAATCAGTTCACAGGAAAGGAGAACACAAATGGCTAAGAAAATTGACCTGAATAAAACAGTATCCGAACCCGAGAGACAGTATCTTGAAAGGATTAAGTCATACCTCCGCCGTCTTGGAGATGGTGATGATTTGGAGAGCGTCCGCGCCGATTTCGTCAGGGAATTCAGCGATGTGGATGCCTCAGAAATCATGAAGGCAGAGCAGGAGCTGATGCAGGAGGGCACTCCTCTGACAGAGGTTCAGCGTCTCTGCGATATCCACTCAGCTCTTTTCCATGGCTCTACCCGCGAGGAGCAGATAGCAAACGCTGAGAAGGCCGTTGAGGAGTCCATTCAGCGGAAAAAGCTCCAGGAGGAGCTGGCAAAGCGCGATTCCTTCCCAAAGAAGGATTACTCAGACAAAAAGGAAAAAGCAGCTGCCCTTGAGGAGATCGCCGGCCATCCGCTGAAGACACTTACAGATGAAAACAATGCTCTCTCTGATCTGCTTGCGGAATTCAGGGAAACGCGAAATGAATCTCTTATCCCGAAGATCCGTGAGGTTTCAGTCCATTACGCAAAAAAAGGCGACCTTATCTATCCGCTTTTAAAGGTCAGATATGGCATTTCCGGTCCATCCGATGTTATGTGGACTGTAGATGATGAAATCCGTGATGAGCTTGGCTCTCTTGAAAAAATAACCGACCATGACGATTCATGGAACGAGCGCCTTGACGCGGTTCTTAAGCGCGCTGAGGAGATGATCTACAAGGAACAGAACATTCTCTTCCCTATCTGCGCGGTGAATTTTACAGACGAGGAATGGCAGAGCATCTACAGGGATTCAAAGGATTATGCCGACTGCCTGGGTGTGACAAAAAAGACCTGGGATGAAGCTGAAAATGCCACAAAGCCTGCTAAGGCCTCCTTCGACGGCGAGATAGTCCTGCCTGGCGGTCATTTTACGGTCGAGCAGCTTAGAGCGCTTCTAAACACTATACCTATGGAGATTTCCTTTGTGGATGCTGAAAATATCAATCGTTTCTTCAATGAAGGACCGAAGGTCTTCAAGCGTCCCGGCACAGCGATAGACCGCGAGGTTTTCAGCTGCCATCCGCCAAAGATAGAGCCTATGGTCCGCCAGATCATAGATGATTTCCGCAATGGCAGGCGGGACGAGGTTTCTGTATGGATGAATAAAAATGGCCGCACCATGCTGGTCAGATATATGGCAGTCCGTGATTCAGCCGGCGGCTATCTCGGAACAGCTGAATTCGTCCAGGATATGGAATTTGCGAAGGAGCATTTCGCATTTTTACAAGCCACCAGTCATCCGCAGTAGTACATTTATATCGTTGAAGAACAAAGGCGTTCGGACAGCATCAGGCTGTCCGGACGCTTTTTTTATCTGGAACCTGTAGTATGGTGTGCGGCGAAGCCGCAAGGAGGAAAGATGAGTTATCCTGAGATTGATTTTCTTTATCTGAATGAGGACGATATGATAAAGGCCGGAGTGCAGGATATGAGTGGCTGCATCGAGGCTATGGAGGAGATGTTCAGGCTGATGAAGGTCGGTGACTACCGTATGGGCGGCGCGAACGGAAATTCACACGGAAGCATGGTCATGTTCCCAAAGGAGTCAGAATTCCCGGAGATGCCTGTAGATGGACCTGACCGCCGTTTCATGGCGATGCCGGCTTACCTCGGAGGAAAATTCGATATGGCCGGAGTAAAGTGGTATGGCAGCAATGCTGAAAACCGTAATAAAGGACTTCCGCGCTCAGTCCTTATGCTTATTTTAAATGATAAGGATACAGGAGCTCCAAAGGCTTTTATGTCGGCAAATATCCTCTCAGCCTACCGAACAGGAGCTGTTCCGGGAGTCGGATTCAAGTACTTTGCCAGAGAAGACGCGTCAACAGTTGCAATCATCGGGCCAGGAGTCATGAGCAAGACAGCGCTCGCTGCAGCAGTCGCAGTCCGTCCCACTATTAAAAAGGTAAAGGTAAAGGGCCGTGGCAGGGAATCCCTGATGAAATTCGTAGATCATATGTCAAAGCTCTATCCTGGTATTGAGATAGTTCCGGTCGATACTATGGAAGAGGCTGTAAGGGATGCCGATATCGTTTCCTGCTCTACCTCGACTCCTACCGGAGATCCTTCACTTTATCCATATATCAAAGAGGACTGGATCAAGCCGGGAGCTGTAATAGAGTCCACAGCAGCCCTGAGATTCGACGATGACTTTATTATCAACCGCGCGAGAACAGTTACTGATAACATCATGCTTTACGAGGCCTGGGAAGATGAGATGAAGCCGGATGCCTACAACACCATTCCTATTCCGGCTGTCAGGGTGGAGGACCTTATCGCTGAAGGAAAAATGTCAGCTGACCAGATTGATGATCTCGGCGATATTCTCCTGGGAAGGAAGCCTGTCCACAGAAAGGAAGACGAGATCGTGGTTTACTCAGTAGGCGGAATGCCTACAGAGGATGTGGCATGGGGAACGATGGTCTATAGAAACGCTTTAGAGAAGGGAATCGGTCAGAAGCTGAACCTCTGGAACAAACCAAAGATGGTAGTCTGATCCCTGATGTATATAAGCAGTAAAAGACCGCAGGCGGGTAATCCGTCTGCGGTCTTTTACTGACTGCGGGAGAAAAATTACGCTTGAAAAAATAAATCAGATGTGTAAGTTTGAAACAAAGTAGCGCTTAAGGAAAACTAAAAAAGGGCATAGTAAACAAG
>JBJELA010000420.1:0-4626 GCA_051878915.1 Candidatus Weimeria sp. | reverse complement strand
GGTGGCTGAAGGCGCGCCATTAAGTAACCTGTTCTGAAGTGTCAGCGTTCCGGCCATTCCCTTGTAATAATCATCGACCACTGGTAAAAATACCGGCGTAGCTTTAAGCCCTGTGTACTTCACCATCTCTGGAATATGCTTGTGCTTTAAGGTTCTTCCATAGATACCAGGGGATGAGAGGGTTTCCGGTCTTCCGTCCTTCTCATAATCTGCGATCATTTTCTTGCCACCGCCTGAATATCCTGTCAGCGAAAAGAAGCTTACCGGATAATCGTCAGGAAGAATTCCTGCCTGAACGAGCGGAGCTACTGTGCTGATAAATCCTGTTGCATGGCAGCCTGGATTCGCGATCCTGTGTGAAGCTGCGATAGCCTCACGCTGGCCCTTCTTTAATTCCGGAAATCCGTAGGTCCAGCCCTCTGCTGTGCGGTGTGCCGTAGAGGCGTCGATTATTTTTACATGATCGTTCTCTACGAGGCTTACAGCGTTTATGGCCTCGGCGTCAGGCAGACAAAGAAAAACGATGTCTGCCGCGTTAATATATTTTTTCCTCTCATCTACATCGTGGCGCTTTTCAGGGTCTATCAGAAGGAGCTCGAGGTCGTCACGCTCCCCGATCCTGTCGTATATCTGGAGTCCTGTTGTTCCGCTCTGTCCATCAATGTAAATCTTTGGTTTCATGGTGCTCCTTTCAGTCCTTTTTTGTACTGTCCTGATATCTGTCTGTTTTTGATTCTTCCGGATTTTCCCCTGCTTTTTCATCAGCAGATGCTTTTTCCTGCTCTTCAGATTTTTCATCTGCAGGCGCTTTTTCCTGCTCTTCCGGTTTTTCATCTGCAGGCGCTTTTTCCTGCTCTTCCGGTCCTTCCGCCTCTTCTACGCTTTCGTCATCTGCGTCATCCGCGTCAATCGCGTCATCCGCATCAATCGGCTCGTTCCAGAGTCTGCCTGGATTCGGTTCAGGCGGCAGGTCTTTTACTGTGAAAGGCTGATCCTCGAGATTTCTCTCGCGGGACCTTTTGATTTCAAAATAAGTCTCTGTGTATGGCTCTTCCTCGACATTCCGCTTTGTAGAAAGCTCGAGCCACCTCTCATAGCGGACGCTTCTGACAAAGGTCATCATGAGTGAGAGGATTCCAAGAATTCCCGAAGCCATCACACCGAGATAGAAATACTGGAGATTTTCAAGAATAACCCTGTAATCAAGTACAAGAAAAGCTGCTCCAAGCGCGATCACCGCAGCCGCGAATACGAAATTGAGAAAGGCTGAAAATGGTCCGCGCATAAAAGCGCACTGCAGGAAGAACTGCAGAATACATACTCCGAGCACGATCAGGACACAGGCAAGCACATAGATAAAATACCCTCTCACAACCTTCGCCTGGAGCATCAGGAGCACACCAACAGTTATCATCAGAACGCCGGTAGAGAAGTCAAAATTCGAGACCGCCCGGTACTCCTCCTTCATGAAAAAACGAAGCACGAGCCAGACTCCACCGACTATCGCGAATCCGCTCATCACATATAAAAATCCAATGACCGGAAATGCCTGATCTATCGCAAGTATAGCTCCCGCGATAATGCAGAGCACCGAAAGCACGATCTCAGCCATCATCGCGGCGTAATTTCTGTTAATTCGTTTTTCTTCCATAACCAAGCTCCTATTTATCAGATACGCGAAGCTTTTATCCCAGGCATGATAATTCCTGTTCAAAATAAAAGCAGATATAATCTTTTCTTATTCTAAGAAGACGCCCGGATCAAAAACTCAGACAAATGCCTCAGCTACTGAGTCTCCCTTCTTCAGCCTGATTCCGATGTTTCCGACGGAATTCTTGTGCATCAGCGGGAAGTCATAAGCACTGATCTGCGCCTTATGCTTCTTTTCAGTCCTAAGAGTCACCACGTCATCATTTCCAAGGATTCCTACTGCCACAAGGCTGTCATCCTCCTTGAACTTCGTGGCTGTAATCGTCCTGCGGTTCGACTCGAACTCGTCACCGTTTACTTTCTTAATAATACCCCTTTTCGTGACAAAATACATCTCTTTTCCGAGAATTTCTGAAAGTGTTCCTACAAAAACCGCTCTCTCCTTCGAACCGTCGAAATTGCTGACGTTGTCGACCGGCTCGCCCTTGTCCCTGAACTTGCCGAGCGGCAGATCCAGGACCTTCAGCGTATCAGCATTTCCGGTGTCGGTAAATATGATAAGCCTGTCCGTATTTTTGCAGAAAATAACCCGCTTGCTCTCTGAATCCGCCGCTTCCTTATTCCTCTCGTAGGTCGGCATGTCGATGCCTCTCGCGTAGCCGAACCTGTCGATAAGAACGACCATATCCATCTCCTCGACAGGCTTTTCTACGATAACAGCCTCCTCGACATTGTCGATCGTGGTCTTCCTTGGAACCGCGTATTCTTTTTTAAGCTGCTTTAAATCCGCGATAATGACCTTTGTCATCGACTCGCGGTTCTCAAGAATGTCAGTGTAAGCGGCGATGTTTGCCATCGTTTTGTCGTACTCGTCGCGGAGTGCCTGAATCTCGAGGCCGATAAGCCTGTACAGCCTCATATCGAGGATAGCGTCAGCCTGCTTTTTTGTAAAAAACAGGGTCTTCGCTGCCTTTTCAGAAGTCTTTGTCCTGAATTTTATGCCGTCAGTCTTGCCCTCAACAAGGCAGGCCTCAGCCATCGGACGGTCCTTACTTCCACGGAGGATCTCGATGATAAGGTCGATGCAGTCACAGGCCTTGATAAGACCTTCCTGAATCTCCTTTTTTTCACGCTCTTTATTCAGGAGTGTCGTGTATTTTCTCGTCGCAAGCTCGTACTGGAAGTCGACGTGATGCCTGATGATCGGCACAAGTCCAAGTGTCTCAGGGCGGCCGTCGCAGACACAGAGCATATTCACTCCAAAGGTGTCCTCGAGCTTTGTCTTCTTATAGAGCAGATTGATAAAATTATCAACATCCGCGCCCTTCTTCAGGTCTATGACGATCCTTATGCCCTCTTTTGAGGACTGGTTTGAAATATCTGAAATGTCATTTGTCAGGTGATTTTCCTGAAGAGCTGCTACGTCTCCGAGGAATTTGCCGATACCGGCACCGATCATGGTGTAAGGGATCTCAGTAACCACGACTTTGGTGTGGCCGGCCTTTCCCGGCTCTGTCACAACGCGGCCGCGAAGTTTTATTTTTCCCTGACCTGTAGAATAGATTTCCTCAAGCTCGTCCTTGTTCGTTACGATTCCGCCCGTCGGAAAATCAGGTCCCTTTACATACTTCATCGCCTGCTTTGTCGACATGTCAGGATTCTTCATATAGGCGATGACGAGGTCGATGACTTCGCCTGGGTTGTGCGTAGGAATCGAGGTTGCCATACCTACGGCGATTCCCTCTGCTCCGTTTATCAGGATATTCGGGATACGCACGGGAAGAACCGAAGGCTCCTTTTCGGTCTCATCGAAGTTCGGCACGAAGTCCACTACGTCCTTGTCGAGGTCTGATAAAAATACCTCCTGCGTCACCTTCGCAAGTCTTGCCTCGGTGTAACGCATGGCCGCTGCTCCGTCGCCCTCTATCGAGCCGAAGTTTCCATGGCCGTCTACCATAGGAAGCTCCTTTTTGAAATCCTGAGCCATGACTACGAGCGCGTCATAAATAGACGAATCGCCGTGAGGATGGTATTTACCCATAGTATCACCGACGATCCTCGCGCTCTTTCTGTACGGTCCGTTCCAGCGGATGCCGAGCTCATACATATCGTAGAGCGTTCTGCGCTGTACAGGCTTAAGGCCGTCCCGCACATCTGGCAGCGCACGCTGCACGATAACGCTCATCGCGTAGTCAATATAAGATTTCTGCATAATCTCGGAGTATTCCGAATGAATCATTTCCTGTGGCATAGTATCCTCTTAATTATTTGTAATCAAACCTGCTGGCGATTTTTTTTACAGATCCAGCTCAGCTTCTTTCGCGTGCTTATGGATGAAATTACGGCGTGGCGTGACATCGTTTCCCATCAGCATCTCAGTGATGTCGCTTGCCATGCGGCCGTCCTCGATCTCGACCTTGCGAAGCTTTCTTCTGTCAGGATCGAGTGTTGTCTCCCAGAGCTGTTCGGCGTCCATCTCGCCAAGACCTTTATAACGCTGGAGAGTAAACGGTCCCTTGTGCTTTTTTCTGTACTCGGCGAGCGCCTCGTCATCATACAGGTACTCTTCCCTGCCCTTCTTCGGCATAGCCTTGTACAGAGGCGGCATAGCTATATAGACATGTCCCTCGTAGATAAGCTCCGGCATGAAGCGGTAAAACAGCGTCAGAAGAAGCGTCGCGATATGGGCACCGTCGACATCGGCATCGGCCATGATGATGATCTTGTCGTAGCGAAGCTTCGTGATATCAAAGTCATTGCCATAGCCCTCGGAAAATCCGCAGCCAAAGGCGTTGATCATCGTCTTTATCTCGGCATTCGCGAGTACCTTATCGATAGAGGCCTTCTCGACGTTAAGTATTTTTCCACGGATAGGAAGAATGGCCTGATACATACGGTTTCTCGCAGTCTTTGCGGAACCGCCGGCTGAATCTCCCTCGACTATGAAGATCTCGCACTTTGAAGCGTCCTTGCTCT
>JBJELA010000419.1:0-4629 GCA_051878915.1 Candidatus Weimeria sp. | reverse complement strand
AAACCTCCGGCACCTTTATCTGTCCCATGTTCGTGACAGTAGTCGTATTGGCCAGAGCGCTCCTCCCATAGATGAAGCGGAGTCCCATATTTTTAAATACCAGCGGTACCGCGCGGGCGAGAAGGATCTGCTGGCCCGACACATTCAGTGAAAAAATAGATTCGAGATTTTCCTTCGTGATCTGTTTTCTCAGGCTCTCACTTGTGATCTGTACTATCTCCTCAAAAGAATAGTCAGGCTTCGTCGGGACAAAACTGGCGGAGACCATGACAAAAAAGTTTTTTGTGGTGATAGAGTCAAAATAAGGGCGCAGATTCACCGGCACAGCAACTCTTATCGGCCTCTTACATGAGATCCCGGACTTGTACGCCTTATAGGTGCTGTAGATAAAGAGCGACACCATCAGCTCATTTACAGAGACAGCGTATGAGTGCGCTATTTTTTTAACTTCAGAAACAGACAGGTGAGCGTTTACTACACCAAAGCCATGGAATGGAAGCCTCTCTCCCTTTATCAGAAAAGCCTTTTTTGTCTCGTAGGCATAGTTGAATTTCTCCGGCTTTTTATAGTTTCTGAGAAAGCTGTCATCACGGTTTAAGGATGTCCCTTCAGAAAAAGAGCCCATGAGCTTATCCATCAGCTTCTCGTGTGAGAGACGCAGATACGCAAAGGTAAGCTCCTTTAAAAATTCAAAGCCGCCGGTGCCGTCCGCAAGGACATGAAAAACCTCGAGATTTATCCTTCTGTCAAAATATGTGACACGGAACAGATAGCTGTTATTATCATTTGTTCTGGTGGAACGGCATGGATATGTACTCTCCTCACAAACCTTCGGAACAGGCTTGTCATTTTCTTCCAGATAGTACCAGAAAAAGCCCTTGCGGAGTCTCTGCTTGAACCCTGGAAATCTGTCAAGCACAAACTCCAAAGCCTCCTGAAGCAGATCGCCGACGACTTTTTCTTTAAGTATAACGGAAAGCCTGTAGGTGTTCGTCATACTGTCAGTTGCTATGGCTGGAAAAAGTATAGCCGAATTGTCGAGCTTTTCCCAGCGCGTAATCTTTCGTGGCATAAAAATCCCCTGAAAAAAATAAAAGCCGTTCCGCAGGGAACGGCCACATAAAATTCATAGATCAGACTGCAGTGTTATAGCTGGATGCAGTCGATGAAGTGTAGCTTCCACTGGATGTATAGGTGCCTTCGGATCCGGCATAATAGTTCACCAGTGATGTCCAGGTAGCTGCTCCTGTACCATAGCTGCCTCCCTTTGAGAAGAGCGACATCACAGTATCGTTCGAAGCTGCCTTGAGCTTATCAGAATCTACTGAAAGCTTTCCATCGCTTCCAACAGTGATGCCCACACCAGCTAACGCGTCGGAAGAATTCGACGTGAGCTCCATAAGGTTCTTCGTGTTCGACGAAACACCGCTCGTAAGCGTCTTCTTCGAAGCGTCTATCAGGCTGTTGTAAGACTTCACATAGTCATTTACAGCGTTCTGAACCGTATCGTTAACGGAAAGTGTTCCGTCAACATCGGTAGAATCAGCGCTGTTCATATATGACTTCGAATTCATCAGTGTGTTAAGCGCTGTCGTGACATTCTTTGCAGCAGTCGTAGTTTCCGCAGAGCTCTGGAGAGACTCCTTCTCGTATTCAGTCATCGACGAAGTAGTCGCAGTACTCGATGCTTGTGAAGTGCTCGTGGAATCAGATGCTGCAGTATGTCCTGAAACGTGATCAAGGATATCGTATCCACTCGTCTTCGTCGTCGAGGATGAATCTGAGGTACTCGACGTAGAAGAAGATGATGAAGACGCGGATGTGGAAGACGTTCCAAAGGTGCTGTAATATTTCTTCAACAGGCGGCCATATGTGCCGCTCTTGATGTTACTCCATTCAGATGCCATGGAATAAAAGCTAGATGTGGTATCAGAAGAGGTTCCACCAAAGATAGTATTATAAAAGCTTGTCTGAAAACTCATATAATCTGCTCCTTTCTTAGCTGAATAATTCCTACATCAATTATATCGGTTAGAAATCTGCCAGTCAATAGGTTTGATGCCATTTTTTTCAAGAAATTCATTACATTTAGAAAAATGGTGACAACCGAAAAATCCACGGTATGCGGAAAGCGGACTCGGGTGTGGCGCCTCAAGTACCAGATGCTTTGGATTTTTCACAAGCGCAGCCTTTGACTGGGCGTTCGAACCCCAGAGCATATACACGAGCGGCCTGTCCTCTGCCTCTACCGCCTTAAAAACAGCGTCTGTAAACTCCTGCCAGCCAATGAACTTGTGGCTGTTAGCCTGATGCGCCCTGACCGTAAGCACATTATTAAGGAGCAGAACTCCCTGCTCTGCCCATTCCACAAGGCAGCCATTGTCAGGTATATAGCAGCCTAAGTCATCGTGGAGTTCCTTATAGATATTCTGTAAGGAAGGCGGGATTTCTACATCGGGCTTTACTGAAAAAGCAAGCCCCTGCGCCTGTCCCTTCTCGTGATAGGGATCCTGCCCTATTATCACGACCTTTACCTCGTGGAGAGGAGTCAGATGCATTGCAGTAAAAATCTCATCTGCAGGCGGATAAACGACCTGCGTTGAATATTCATGTTTTAAGGTATCGTATAATTTTTTATAATATGGCTTGCTGAATTCTCCCTTAACCGCATTCAGCCAGTCTCCATCTAATCCTGCCATTACATCCTCACCGGGATATTATTCTCATCCAGGTATTTCTTCAGATCCATTATATCAAGCTCATGATAGTGAAAAAGCGATGCCGCGAGCGCTGCTGAAGCGTGTCCCATCTCAAAAGCCTCTCTGAAATCAGCCTTTGATCCTGCGCCGCCTGAAGCTATAACAGGAATAGGAACCTCATCGGCTATTTTTCTCGTGAGAGGTATGTCATATCCGGCCTTGGTTCCATCGCAGTCCATGCTGGTAAGAAGGATCTCTCCTGCCCCAAGCTCGTATGCCTTTCTCGCCCACTTTACCGCATCAAGACCGGTATCTTCTCTCCCGCCGTACTTATATGCGTGCCAGGTGCCGTCGATCATCTGCTTCGCGTCTATCGCGACTACCACGCACTGCCTTCCGAACTTCTCACAGGCCTCAGTGATAAGCGAAGGATTTTCGATAGCCGATGAGTTGATGGAGATCTTGTCTGCTCCAGCACGAAGGATTTCCCTGAAATCGTCAACTGTCCTGATCCCGCCGCCTACTGTAAACGGTATGAACACCTGGGAAGCGACTCTTTCAACCATATCGACTACAGTATCTCTGTGGTCGCTTGAAGCAGTGATATCCAGAAAAACCAGTTCATCAGCTCCGGCCCTGTCGTATGCCTTTGCTGCCTCCACCGGATCTCCCGCATCCGTCAGATGCACGAAGTTAATTCCCTTGACTACCCTGCCGTCCTTTACATCGAGGCAGGGAATGATTCTTTTTGTAAGCATTACTAAATCTCCAGAAAGTTCTTAAGTATTTGAAGTCCGATCTCTCCGCTCTTTTCAGGATGGAACTGGGTAGCAAAGACGTTGCCCTGTTCTACAGAAGCGTCAAATGTATTTCCATAATCACAGGTGGCTGTTACGATAGAACGGTCGTCTGCAGCCAGATAGTAGGAATGCACGAAGTAGACAAAGCTCCCGTCAGGTATTCCCTTAAAAAGCCTTCCGCTCTTTGGAAAATGAATGCTGTTCCAGCCCATGTGCGGAACCTTGAGATCAGCTCTGTCCGGAAATTTTATTATATGGCCTGAGAGAATTCCAAGGCCATCGACTCCCTCTGACTCCTCGCTGTCATCAAAGAGCAGCTGAAGCCCGAGACAGATGCCAAGGAAAGGAATATCCCTATCCTTTACCTCCTTAAGTACCCCGATCAGATTTCTGTCCTTCAGGTGATCCATGCAGTCACCAAATGCTCCGACTCCCGGAAGGATCACATGGGCTGCGGAAAGTATCTCATCCTTATCACTTGTAAGTCTGCAGTCACTTCCCAGATATTTTACGGCCTTTTCTACACTGCGGATATTACCCGCATCGTAATCAACTATTGCTACCATCTGTCGGTGTAAGCCCTTTCTTTTCAAGTATCTCGTTTATCTGCTTAGTGTACTCTTCTCTGTCATCGATAGCGTACAGCTCAGATGCCTGATTTGTGGTGACATCAAACTGTTCCGCCAGAGAATCCTCTATCCTGTTGCCGTAGTCCTCGTAGTATGACTTAATATCAAGCTTTGAGGCTTTTGTCTTGTTTTCCTCATATATGCCCTCCGCCCTGACCAAGGCATCGAGGGCGTAGTCATACTGCTTCTGTTTCATGGCACTTTCATAGATGGAGTATTTAACAGAGAGCTCGCCAGCCAGCTTTGAGCTGTTCAGCATCTTCTGTTCCTGTTCAGACAGGGATTTCTCATCCTTTCCGGCAAGGCAGGCGTACACATCAGTGTACTTCTGCTGGGAATAGTCGCTCAGGACTGCTTTCTTCTGCTGTGCCTGCGGCAGTACGTTTACTCCGATAAAGATCAACGCGAAAAGTGAAAGCGCCATGATGCCGAATACTGTAACGACCTTAACGGGAACCACCGGAGAATTGTCGACCGGCTTTGGTTTCTTCTGCTTTGGAG
>JBJELA010000418.1:0-4710 GCA_051878915.1 Candidatus Weimeria sp. | reverse complement strand
TGGATGGTGTTTAAGGTTTTCGCCTTGTCAATGCCTTAACTAATTAGCATTGCCTGAAAAGGTGGCTCTTATTTTTTTAGTATAGCGGCATTTTTAACCCTTAAGCATCCTTGCCAGCGGAGTTTCGATATATTCAGTCGGTGCCGTCGTATCCTTTATATCTATTATCTCAACCCTGCGGGACTTTTTTCCCTTAAAACAGCTCTCCGATACAGTGCCTATGATGTCAGCCTGTTTCATGTCTTCAGGGATTTTATCTGCCATCTTGAAAGCAAATGCGGTGGCTTTATCCCCTATGAGCTTTACCGAGCTTCCGTCCGATAAGATGTTTATGTATTTCGGAGACGGTATAAGCCTGAAGTCATCTATCTTAAAGACAATCTCCTTATGTCCTTCCCCGTAAGGCCCTTTTGATAAGACTACGGGGACAGCCTTGTCGATATCCGATGCCTTTATCTCAAGGTCATAAGTCAGAACATCTGAAGACGGGACGGTATAGTCGGAAGGGAAGTTTTCAGAAAGGATCTTTCTCATCTCTTCAAGGTCATCTGACTTAAGGCTTACGCCGCAGGCTCCCGGGTGTCCCCCGCCTGAGATAAGGATGGGACGGATGTGGGAGAGTGCCTCTGCCATGTCATAGTTTCCGAAGGACCTTCCGCTCCCTTTTATGACACCGTTCTCGTCAGCGTCGGTAAGGACATAGGACGGGATATGGTATTTTTCAGCAAGCTTTCCTGCGATTATGCCCACGATACCCTCATTCATATCCGGGATGTATAAGACAAGAGGTTTTGTGCCGGGAAGTCCCTCTTCCTTTATCATACGCTCTGCCAGAAGGGTGCCTGTGTTCTGAGAACGCTTTCTGTCGTCGTTTACGGCGATAAGGTCTGCTGCGGCATTTATCTTCTTATGGAAGTCACCGTTGTAGAGGAAGAGCTTTATCACGTTCCGGACGCCTTCTTTTCCCTTCATGCGGCTTGCGGCATTTATCACGGGACCGTATGAGAAGCCTAAGTCCTTTGCAGAGAGGTCTGCACCGTAAAGGTTCAATGCATAAGTTAATGCAAGAAGGCCTGAAGGGCAGTGTGCCTCATCTGATATGAGCTTAAGTCCTTCCTTAACAAGGGAGAAGTTTTCTTCCCTTAAAGGCATTACATCGCATACTGTACCGATCGCAGCAAAGCATAAAAGCTCCTTTATCTTATCCTCGTCATCTATAAGGCGTCTCATAAGCGAGAAGGCAAGTCCTGCACCGCAGTATGAATCGAAGTCTGATAACTTCTTTCCGTAAAGCGTCTCCTCAGCCTCAGGGTCTACCAGGGCGTCTGATAAGTGGAGTGCGGTATCGTCAGAGGCTATGTGATGGTCTAATATTACTGTCTTAAAGCCTCTTTCCTTTGCTCTCTTTAATGCTGTTCCTGCCGCTATGCCGTTGTCTACGAAGATAAGGCAGACGCTGCCGTCAGCCCTTATCCTGTCAACGTGGAAGTCTTTTGCACCGTATCCTTCCTTTATGCGGTCAGGTATCACTACCTGAATGTGCTTTGTTGATACGCCAAGAGCGATAAGTCCTCTTACGAGGATGACTGTCCCTGTGATGCCGTCTGCATCGTAGTCGCCCATAATGGCAAACGAAAAGCCCTCTTTTATATATTCCTTTATAAGGGATACGGCTTTATCCATGTTATAGATAAAGTAGGAGCCTTCCTTAAATTTCTTATCCCAGTCTGCCGTCTCAGAAAAATCCTTAAGTCCGAGGTTTGCTGCCGAGACTTCTGAGATGCTTTTGAAATCTCCTCTTTTTTCCCACTTACTGTATATCATATATATGCTCCTTTATTTTATGCCTGTTTCATCCGTTACGGCGGATGCGGAGAGATGTCCCCTCACTAATGTTTTGGTAGATTTCTTATCACAGATTTCTGAGGGATAAGAATTGTTCACATCTCCGCAGCTTTTAATCTTAAATGCCAAAACATAAATAGAGAAGAAATTGTTGATTTGTTCAGTCAGAAAAACAGGAGTAGATTTTATATGGCGAAACAAAATACGGTCTTCCTCTTGGCAAGGGTGGTAAAGCGCCCCGTGATAGCAAAGAACAGGGAGACAAACGAATTCATGCATGGGCTGGGCTATGTCCATGTAGTAAGGGGCGTAAGAGACGCTCATGACGAAATAAGGTATGTAAAGCACGATTATCCGCTCATCCTCTCAAAGGATGCTTACATCTTAAACCAGATGCTTGAGTGGAGAGAGAACGATATCGTGCAGATAAAGGGCATACTCGTAAGCAAGGATATTAACAAAGAGGCCAGATGTCCGGACCCGAACTGCCTCGATCCGGACGGGAAGGGCGGCACGAAGAACACCCTCAAAGGTACGATCCTCTACATCAATCCTATCGAGACGCTTACGATAAAGCGGTTCGGAAAAGGCGATGACGCAAAGAAAGAGGCTATCACCTTCCTTATGAACAAGAGGGAGCTCAGCAATCAGGCTTACTTTATCGGTACTGTAATAAAACAGCCCCAGATCTTCAAGACGAAGAAGGGGACTACCATCTGCCAGTATCAGGTGGCTATAAACAGAAAGTATCATATCAGGACTGATGACCCTACGATAAGGCGTGACTGGCCGTATATCAAGAGCTATGGCAGTCAGGCGTTAGAAGATAAGCTCCGCCTTAAGATCGGAACCGATGTCTATATCGACGGCTTTATCCAGGCAAGGAAAGTCATCCGCCATGTCAAGTGCAAGTGCTGCGGCAAGTTCTTTGACTATGTAGACCATTCGATGGAGATAGTGCCTTTCGCCGTAGAGTACGGTAAGTTTACCTACAGGACGGATGAGGAGATCATCGCTGAAAAGCACCAGTCCATAGAGGATATAAAGCAGTCCATCTTCGACGGCCTTTATAAAGAGGATATAAAGGAAGAAGACAAAAAAGACATCCCTGATGATGTGGACAAAAACTCATATAATAATGAGAATGACGAAGAAAACGATAAAAAAGACTGATATTTTTATCAGAAGGATAAGGACACCTTAGGAAGTGTCCTTATCTTTTTTTTGTGACATTTTGCTATCCATCTGCCAAGAAATATATAGAAACAACAATCATGACAGTATCGGAAAAATATTTTCCGGGAAAGGAGTAACAAATGTCAAGATTTGAGTTGGAACACCTCGCCAGGGAAAACGGACTTGACCCTGATGAAGCTGAAAAAGAGTCCGAAGAGGATCTTTACCTTTATCTCGCCTACCATAATGAGAGTGCGGGAAAGGATATCTCCGGTAATGGGGATAGTCTATACGAGCTTTTCGGACTCGTATAAGATTCAGACAAAACATTTTAAAAAAGGGATACTGACTAGCTGAAACAGGCTTGCCTGCGGAAATTGCAGCCAGTGTCTTTTTTTGTTATTTTTCTATCCATATACCAAAACAGAAATAGAAACAATAGATCATGACAGTATCGGCAAAGCCGGGAAAGGAGTTACATATGATGTACAACAGTATAAGAGTTAAAGTAGGAGTAAACGAGGTTTTCAGTAAGCAGGCGGTTAAAGAGACCGCAAGACGGCTTAACATGGATCCTCAAATCCGATTTTCTGATCTCAGCGAGATAAAGTCTGAGAGGGGAGACGAGCATGTGCTCATCGCCACCTTCGACTGTGCCAGAGCTATCAAGTGGGGCAGGAAAGGTGACTATGAGGGGTATCTCGCAACTTTTGGTCCGGCTTTAGAGGAGATAAAGACGTTCCTCAGAAGATTACAGTATTCTGAGATGGATGTTGACGGCTGGGTGTTCATTGACGAGCTCCCGGCTGATGTGATCATCTAACCGGATCTCTTACATCATTAAAAAAAGAAGAGGCTGAAAAGAAATTTCTTCAGTCTCTTTTTTTTTGTTTCTAAGGACACATATGTACAATAATAAAAACTATAAGTGCAAAAACGGATACGCCTGCCATAAGAAATCCAGCAAGGCTCATTACAGGCCTGTCGTGCTGTCTTGATACAGAGTACGCATATCTTCCGAAGAAGAAAGTCACGGCCAGTACCCCGAATACTCCGGCAAAATCCATCATCTGATATTCGTTATCCTTAAAAGACGCTTCATTACACATTCTTCAGCTTCTTTAGTCTTATCCCATACAGTCTCATCATCGGTATTTGTCACAAAGACAAGAAATCTTACAAGTGCTATCGCAAGAAGCTGCATACCGAGCCATTCAGTGATCTTTATTATCATAATAACATTCTCCTTTGCTTGATAGAAAAACCTTCACATATGTTTTGGTATAAAAGGTGCGGACAGATTTCCAAGGGATAAAAAATTCTTATCCCTCAGAACTCTGACAAATGAAAAATACCAAGACATAGATAGAGGGAAAAGTTTTCCCACACACATATCATAAATAAGCGGAGGAATTATGCAGAAAGCTTTACTTATAGCAGAAAAACCGTCTTTGAGGCGGACGATAGAGGAAGTATATAAAAAGCACAGAAGTGAGGTCCCATATGACATCATTTTCAAGGAGCAGAGCGGACATCTTCTTACCCTGTGCCTTCCGTCAGAGATCGACCCCGAGCAGAAGAAGTGGTCGTGGGATAATCTTCCGTTCAATCCGGAAGACCATGGCGGCTGGCAGTACAAGATCATACAGGCTCCGAAAGTCGGACACTTCCCTACGCCAAAGGAGAGAT
>JBJELA010000417.1:0-4723 GCA_051878915.1 Candidatus Weimeria sp. | reverse complement strand
TATATGTTTGAGTACGCTCTTGTAGCGGGAATCATCTCGTCGGGTTCAGACGCGTATCTGCTGCACGTAACTACAACTCCTTCAGTTGCTTTCGTCGTCCGTACAGAGGATTTTGACTGCGGAGTCATGGTATCGGCCTCGCACAATCCTTATACCGACAACGGCATCAAGCTGATGGACTCTAACGGTCATAAGATGTCAGCGGCTGTAGAGAGCCAGATAGAGGATTATCTCGATGGAAAGACAGATCCGGTACCATTTGCCATTGGAGAAAATATCGGAGTCGCTATCGACTATGCTATCGGAAGAAACAGATACATAGGATATCTGATCTCACTTGCTACCCGCTCATACAAAGGAAAGAGAATAGGCCTCGACTGCGCGAACGGTTCTACCTTTAACATCGCAAAGAGCGTCTTCGATGCCCTCGGCGCAAAGACCTACGTAGTAGGCAATGAGCCGAACGGCCTCAACATCAACCAGAACTGCGGCTCAACCCATATCGAAAATCTTGTTAGCCTTGTAAAGGAAAAGGAGCTCGACTGCGGATTCGCCTTTGACGGAGACGCTGACAGATGCATAGCAGTAGATGAGACAGGACAGGTCATAGACGGAGATTACATCATCTATATCTGCGGCACTTACCTGAAAAAGCACGGCCGTCTCGATGGAAACCATGTCGTTGCTACTATCATGGCAAACCTCGGACTTTTCAAGGCACTCGAGAAAAATGACATCGAGTACGACGTTACGACAGTCGGCGACAAGTACGTAAACGAGGATATGGTCGCAAACGGCTATGTACTTGGAGGTGAGCAGTCGGGACATATTATTTTTTCAAAGCATGCCACTACAGGTGACGGAATCCTTACAGCCATTATGGTTATGGAGGTTATTATGGAGGAGAAGACCTCGCTTCATACTCTTGCCTCCGGCATGAAAAAATATCCGCAGATCCTTAAGAATGTCAGGGTTTCAGATAAGGACGCGATCCTTAATAACAGTAAGGTCCAGGACTGCAAGGATGAGATAGAACGGGAGCTTGAGGGTAATGGAAGGATCCTTCTCCGCGCCAGCGGTACCGAGCCGGTAATCCGTGTTATGGCTGAGGCCGATACAAAGGAGCTCTGCGCGAAGTACGTAGATCAGATGGTTGACGTAATTAAGAGTGAGCTATAATCAGATATAACAGGCAGACCTTGTATTGCACTTTAGGAAATACAAGGTCTGCCTTTAAATTGTGTACAACCTATGTTAAAATATTTTACTGTTGACACATGAAGCGAGGTGACATAGCTTCTGGTTTTATTTTTTTAAACAAATTGGAGGTTTATTATGTCTAAGAAAAATGGCAGCACTGCGCTCTTTGTGGCACAAGCAGGAATCATCGCGGCACTCTATGTAGTGCTTACAGTATTTGCGGCAGGCTTTGACCTCGCGAGCGGAGCTGTTCAGGTCCGTATCTCAGAGGCTCTTACAATTCTTCCGGTATTTACACCGGCGGCAGTACCGGGACTTTTCATCGGATGTCTTCTGGCAAACCTTATCACAGGATCAGCCATCTACGATGTCGTATTCGGAAGTCTTATTACTCTTGCTGCAGCTGTAGTTACGAGACTCTTAAAGGACAGGAAGTTTATCTACACCATTCCGCCTGTTCTTTTCAACGCGTTAGGAGTACCTGTTATCCTCGTACTTGCATATGGAGTGACTACTGCATATCCTCTCCTCGTTCTTACAGTTGGTGCCGGTGAGGCTATCTCTGTATTCGGATTTGGATTTGCGTTGAAGAAGATTCTTGGAAGATACAGAAACACTCTCTTTCCCGTAAAGGAAACACAAAGGATCACTAAATAATGAAGGAACTTCTTGAACTTATAACAGACGAAGTTAAAGCCGGCTTTACTAAAGCCGGCTTAGACGCGTCATACGGACGTGTCAGCGTAAGCAACCGTCCGGATCTCTGCGAGTACCAGTGCAATGGCGCTATGGCAGCGGTAAAGCAGTATCACAAGGCACCGATCGTCATGGCAGAGGCAGTCGCAGAGTGCCTTAAGGACAGCAGCGTTTTCTCAAAGGCAGAGGCCGTTAAACCCGGCTTTCTGAACCTTGACTTAAGCGCTTCATTTTTATCTGATTATGCGAATCAGATGGCAGCAAACGACCATTTCGGTATTGAGGCACCTGAAAAGCCTCTTACGATAATCCTTGACTACGGCGGCCCGAACGTAGCAAAGCCGCTCCATGTCGGACATCTGAGATCAGCCGTTATCGGTGAGTCGATAAAGAGGATCGCCCGTTATATGGGCCACAAGGTCATAGGAGATGTTCATCTCGGCGACTGGGGCCTTCAGATGGGCCTTATCATAACAGAGCTGCATGAGAGAAAGCCGGATCTCGTTTATTTTGACGAGAGCTATACTGGTGAGTATCCTTCAGAGCCTCCTTTTACGATCTCAGAGCTTGAGGAGATCTATCCATTTGCGTCAGGCAGATCGAAGGAGGACGAGTCCTACCATGAGAAGGCGCTCGAGGCTACAAATGAGCTTCAGAAGGGAAGACGCGGATACAAGGCGCTCCTTCGCCACATCATGGACGTAAGTGTTGCTGACCTGAAGAAGAATTATGAAAAATTAAACGTCTCATTCGACCTCTGGAAGGGCGAGTCAGACGCCGCTCCTTATATCCCTGATATGGTAAAGGATATGAAGGAGAAGGGACTTGCTTATGAGAGCGACGGAGCGCTTGTAGTCGATGTAAAGGAAGACTCTGATAAAAAGGAGATCCCTCCGTGCATGATCCTTAAATCAGACGGAGCTGCTCTTTACAATACTACGGATCTCGCTACTATGATCTGGCGTGTAAATGACTATCATCCTGACCGCATAGCCTATGTCGTGGACAAGAGGCAGGAGCTTCACTTTATCCAGTGCTTCAGGGCAGCGAGAAAGTGCGGCATAGTCCCTGACGGCTGCGGACTCGACTTCATAGGATTCGGGACCATGAACGGCAAGGACGGAAAGCCTTTCAAAACCCGTGAGGGCGGCGTTATGAGACTTTCCACGCTGATCGCCGACGTCGATGAGAAGATGTATGAAAAGATCAGGGAGAACAACGAGCTTCCTGAGGACGAGGCAAAGGAGACCGCGAATACTATAGCTCTTGCAGCGATAAAGTACGGTGATCTTTCAAACCAGCCTTCAAAGGACTATGTCTTTGATATCGATAAATTCACCTCCTTCGAGGGAAATACCGGACCATATATCCTTTATACCATAGTCCGTATGAAGTCGATCATAAGGAAGTACGAGGCACTGGGAAAGGACTTGAGCGGACTTTCGATTCTTCCGCCTGAGACTGAGAGCGAGAGAAGCCTTCTTCTCGCGTTGGCTCCTTTCCAGGACAGTGTAAGGGCTGCTTACGAAGACAATATGCCAAACCGCATCTGTCAGTATATTTATGAACTGTCAAATGCTTTCAACCATTTTTATCATGAGACAAAGATCCTCGCCTGCGAGGATGACAGAAAACAGAAGAGCTATATGTCTCTTCTTTCACTTACGCTGGATGTTCTGAGTACCGGCATTGACCTGCTCGGATTCAGTGCACCGGAGCGGATGTAATTTTTACAGGAGGTAGAAATGACAGAAGTAGATATTGTTTCAGGTTTCTTAGGCGCCGGCAAGACGACTTTTATGAAAAAGCTTGTCGCTGAGGCTTTCAGTGATGAAAAGGTAGTTATCGTAGAGAACGAGTTCGGTGAGATCGGAATCGATTCCGGTTTTTTAAAGGATACAGGAATCCAGGTATCTGAGATAAACGGCGGCTGTGTCTGCTGCACGCTCGTAGGTGATTTTACTACGAATCTCCATGAGGTGATAAAGACTTATCATCCTGACAGGATCCTTGTAGAGCCTTCAGGAGTCGCAAAGCTTTCTGATATCGAGGTTGCTGTGCTTGATGTAGGAAAGACTGAGGAGATCCACATCGGAGCACTGGTAACCATCGTAAATGCCCTTAAGGCAAAGAAGCAGATGAAGGCCTTCGGTGAATTTTTCAAGGATCAGATAGAGCACGCCACTGCGGTTGTCTTATCCCGTACCCAGAAAATGGATGAAGACAAGCTTGATGATACCGTAAAGGAGATAAAGGCTCTTAATCCTAAAGCTGTAGTTATTACTACTCCATGGGATGACTTAAGCGGAAAGCAGATCATGGATGCCATTATGGGCAAGGATAATCTCGAGGTATTCGAGCTTGCGGAGAAGCATCACGCAGAGGAAGAGGCCGAGCACCATCATCATCACCACGATCATGACCATGATGACCATGATCACGATGAGCATGAGCATCACGACCATGACCATGACGAGCATGAGCATCACCATCATCATCACGCTGATGATATCTTTACGACCTGGGGCCGTGAGACACCTCATAAATTTACAAAGGAAACTATCGAGAACGCATTAAAGACACTTGCTTCAAGTGATGACTACGGATATATCGTCCGTTCAAAGGGAATTGTTCCTGCTGCTGACGGCACCTGGATCTACTTCGACCTTGTGGACGGCGAGTACGAGATCAGGACAGGTGAGCCTGATGTCACAGGAAAGCTTGTTGTCATCGGAACTGATGTAGCCGAGGACAAGGTAGCTGAGCTTTTCGGATTATAAAGGAGATAAATGAATACTAACGAAGATAACGGCGAGATCCCCGTTTA
>JBJELA010000416.1:0-4734 GCA_051878915.1 Candidatus Weimeria sp. | reverse complement strand
TCGGCATAGTCTTTTATCCACTTCGAACTGTACTTTGTCTCTTTTATCTCCATAAGACTCCTTCCAAAAAATACTTCTACTTATATATTGGTATATTTGATTTTTAAGATTTCTGAGGGATAAAAAAAGACCCCGAAGGGTCTTCTTTTCATGGAATGGGTTACCAGAGATTCAGATGTCTGTGAAGTCTTCCGTATCATCATCATCATCCTCATCAGAATCAGATAAGAACTCAAGAAGGTCTTCCTCAGATCCCTGCTCATACCCGTCATAATGGCCGCGGGCCTTACGCTCGGATGCTACCATCTTATCGGAAGCAAGCTTTCTGTCGCATACTGAAAACCGTCTCTGGAGTTCCGAAGGTGTAGGAGCTGTCTTAAGCCCGAACTTAAGGTAGAGTCCGTCAGTCTTAAGCTCAACGGATATCTCCTTAAAGGATTTAAGCTCTCCTACATGCTCAAAGTAGAGCTTCTGCTCGAAGTCGTCAAGGAGACGATGTAAGATCTCAAGACCTTCCTCTTTTCTCTCGCTCTGAATAAGCGTTTTCTCTGGCGATACGTTGTATCCGTCTTCCAGCGTATCCTTTATCTCCTCGTAATCGACATTTCCATATGAGAGATCAACCTCTCTTATGGTCTTTACAACCTGAATTGATTCTCCTGATAAAGACGCCAGAACGACGTCCTTAAGGTCCGGGTCCTGAAGCCCGGTGAAACCAGCCTTCTGAGCTACCAAATTCAGCTTTTTTATTTTCTGAAGATAGTAGACGCTCTTGCCATTACGGCAAAGGTCTCTGTGAGCTCCTCTGATGAGGCGAAGGAAGTAACTTCCCGGGACAGCTCGCTCAGGGTCATATGAATCCAGATATTCTAACACCTGGATCGCAGCTTCCTGAATGAGGTCTTCATAGTCCTCATTCATTCGGCGGTTGAAAAGACCTATTTCAAAATTGATCTGAGGTTTCAGAATCTTCCAGATTACCATGAAGTACTCATTGGCTGTGATCCTGCCTGCGGCGTAGTCTTTGTGTGCCTCGATGACTTCGGTGTTTGCCGTGTTGTTTGTGTCTTTGTTTTTTCTACTCATGAATTTTCCTCCTTCATGATATGTTGAAAAAGAGGGGCACACTTTTTAACGTCAGATATCGCCTTAAGCTTCTTTGCGGTGAAATCCAGCGTATATGGTTCATCGGGCTTTTTTGTCCTGTTGTATATAGATACAGCAGACTCTGTTTCCCTTTTATCCATGCGTACTCCTTTCTCGGAAATACTTTTCCGATACCGTGATTATTGATTGTTACTTTATAATTTTGGTTTTTGGACGCACGGATGTTATTTTTGTGTATGGATTTTTTTGGATGTGCGTAAAATCTGATAGATTGTCTTTCATTCTCTTTTATGTACCAGTCTCTTTTACTGTATGTCAGACTCCCTGCTGACAACTTTATGCTACCTTTATATTATAGAACATCTCTTCGCTTTTTTCGAGATTAAACGCAGATGTCTTTTTTGCATTGCTAATCTGAATATTTATAATAAAAAGGTTAAATATTCTGACTACATATTTTTTTTTCCAAAGAAAAGACCCATCCAAACGGACAGGTCTTTCTTTTAAACTAAACGGCGGACTATCAGATGAATGTGATGTCATCCTCTTCCTCATCAGAAGAAAGGATAACCTCATCATCACTTCCGGTATCACTGTCACCGTCATCTGACGGTTCAGAAGATATTACAGGAACAGGAGAACCTGCTCCTGATGAAACCTTCTTTATAACAATCTTCTCGATGCCCGACTCATCTGCAGCTTCCATACTGTCAGGATGGTCTACGCAGGAAAGGACTACTGTATCATAGTCTTCCTTCCTTGACATGATAAGATCAAGGAACTCTTTGAATACCTTATGGTCCATAACAGACAGCTCGTCAAGGAGCAGTATCCTTGAACCAGTAAGGCTGTTAAGAAGTGAGATGATGACATAAAAGAAAAATGCCTTCTCACCGCCTGAAAGCTCTGAAACACTAAGGAATGTCTCATGTGAGTTTTTCATCTCGGGAACAATGCCCTTTTCGAACTTAAAGCGGAATTCATAAGGAGTACCTTCGCACTTCTTATTGCACTCATCTTCAAAGACCTTGAGGAATTTTGTTACAATGTTCTCTCTGACAATACCCTTGTCAGATACTGCACTTACAAGGTAATCATAAGATGAAAGTTCTTTTGTCTTGTCATCAGCCTGTTTCTGAAGAGCTTTTATCTGCTCTGTCGTATCTATAAATAAAAGAAGGCCGTTAAGACGCTTCTCTTCTTCAGCGGTGTCAGGCTTTTTAACCTCGGCAGGCTTTTCAGGGAGTGCCGCTGATCTGAGCTTTACAGCTTCAAGCTCCTTTTTTAATGACTGAAGCCTGTCCCAGTCTTCTTTTCTTGCCTGCCAGTGGGCAGCCTCATCCTGATAGCCTCTCATCAGTTCGGCTATCCTGTTGCACTCGATGGCAAGGGCGTTCATGCCCGGTATCATCTTGGCAACAGCATCTTTAAGTTCGGCGATCACGGGAGTCATGTCCTCGTGGCACTTTACATGCCTTGAAAGAGGACATACGCCGGGAGATGAGATAGCTTTTATCTCATTCTCAAGCGCATCCTTGCCCGCTTTCTGGGAAGCCCATGCAGTACGATTCCTTTCATATGAATCCCTGAGCTCATTGAACTTCTCCATGATATCTGCCTTTTCTTTCTCATCCGGCTCGCATATGCTGCCGTATGAATTGATCTTATCTTTAAGGGCTTTCTCCTTTGTCTCTGCCTCTTCCACAGCCTTTTTTGAACTGTTGTAGGCCGAGAGCTTCGAGAGATATACCTTGTAGTCGGCATCTGCGTCCCTTAAAGCCTTAAGCTGTGTCTCGGCATCTTCCTTTACAGTGGAGAGACATTCATCGGATGTCCCCACGGGTGAAGGAAGTGCTGCCAGCTTTCTGCTGAGAGCATCCATCTCGTTTTCAAGAGAAGCGATATCCCTTTTAAGGAATTTCCTCTCATTGCGGAGATAGTCCTCAAAGCTGTCGATGTCAGACACGCTTACTGTGTCACGGCTTTTAAAGTACTTATCGATCAGCTCGTCAGTGCCTTCAGGCTTATCAGTAAGCCAGCTTTTTACTGTTGAAAGCTTCTCATCGGCCTTCACATATGATAAAAGGAAATGTCCGAAATCAGCATCAGAAAGAGATGCTATCATCTCAGCCGAGGAGATGACTTTAAGCCTGTCTACTGGAAGATGGGTAAAGGCCTCGACCCCCTCAGTGAGAGCCTTGGCTGATACCTTCTTCCCGTTAAGGAAGCAGGAATTTGCCTTTACACGGCTCTCTTTCCTTGTAATCGTCATGACTTCGCTTTCGTCATCGGCTATCTCAAGAGTAACGGCAGTCTCATCTGCGTCCTTATTTACGATATCTCCGTCAGGCTTGTTGCCTGTAAGGGCATATCTTATAGCATTTAACACTGTAGTCTTTCCAGTACCGTTAGCACCCATAAGGATGCCTGCTTCAGGGAATGTCACGGTGTTTTCGTCTTTAAGTCCGCAGAAATCAATCATTTTTAATCTTATTATCTTCATATGTCGTCCTTTCTTCCCCTGAATGGGAAATAAAATCAAAATCTTTGTAGTATTGTCTTACTCAATCCTCAATCTCTTTATCAGAGGTATAGAGGATAATTATGTTTCTGGCGTCGCCAGTGTTCTCATGTGAGAGAACCTGGTCTACTCTCCCGCCATTTCTCTGTATCTTTGTCAGAATTTTTGCAAGCTCTTTTACACTACGAGCAAAGTCGTAGTCGGCTACTGTCTCTAATAACATAAAAATCTTCTCCTTTTCTCCCCATTCTGTATAACGGGGGTAAAAAAAATTGTCTTTTGTTCTCTGTTAGTCCTGTTTAGTTTTATTCTCCTTTCTGAAATGAAATTCAGGACTGTGATGATCGTTTTCAGTTATGTTTTGGAATAAACACCTGACAATGTTTTCTGAGGGATAAAAAGGAAAAGCGTTCCAAGGGATAAAAAATCCGTCCCATGAGAGGGGCGGACGGTAAACTTTATAAAAATCATAAAAGAAACCGACGGGCCGCCATCACGCGTACCCACCTGTTCATATTGTTCAGTCATCAACAAGATCCTTATAACGGTTGTGTTCTCCGGCATTATAACCGCCGCATAAGACATAGCTTATCTGGTTCTGACGAAGACGGTTCAGAACTTCCTGAAGATCAGGAAAAGAGCAGCCATCCCCTTCAGAACCGCCCTTGTTTACTACTCTCATAAGCTCGTCTCCAAAAAGGCTGTTGATTATTTCGACATCCTCATCGAACACAGCCCCCCATCCGTCTGAACCGACGTATATACGTACTGCATTATCATCCTTCATGCTGTTTTCTCCTTCTTAACTTAAAATCAGTTCCTTTATATTTTGTCTTATCTTTTCCACTGTAATACTGGCTGGATCTATTGTGACCTGCTTATATTCTTTCATAAGGTCATCTGTATCAGAAGATAATCTTACATATATGACATCCTCTTTCGGGATACCGGCAATGGATAAATCTTTCTGACACATCTTAAAAAGAGTGCCGTCCATACAGCTCCCGCCTGTCCTGCACGACTCCCAGAGGAATGAGAGCCTGTCCGCATCAAAAAAGGACTCAAAGCGTTTTCTATGGAAGAGCATCACATCGCCTATAACGGCT
>JBJELA010000415.1:0-4742 GCA_051878915.1 Candidatus Weimeria sp. | reverse complement strand
TCTTTGGCAATTATCAGGATGTAGTTTCAGAGCAAATTAAAATTCCTGTTGCTCTATCATCTCTTGTACAGTTGAATTGGATTGCGCCAATGCTTAAATCAGATCAAAAAATAGGTGTACTTACAGCTGATAAATCCTCATTTACAGATGCTCTTCTTTCCAGCTGTAGCATTCCTGATTCCATAAAAAACCGTCTGGTCGTATACGGGATGGAAGATTCAGAGCAGTTTTCCTGTGTAATAAAAAACTTCGGTACATTTAATGTAAGAAAAGCCTGTGATGAACTGGTAGATACAGCTAAAAAGCTCGTAAATGAAAATGAAGGAATAGGAGCAATACTTTTGGAATGCTCTGATATGCCTCCATTTGCAGCAGAAGTTCAAAGGTCTGTGAATCTCCCGGTATGGGATTTTACAACCCTTATCAACTGGCTCTATTCAGGAGTCGTTAGAAAACCATTTGGTGGTATTATCTAATGTTTAAAAACTACCTGTATAAAATTGTTTAAGGCCTGAACAGGCCTTTTTTCTTCACATAACCAGCTCGGTTTAGTATAATCTAGCTATGAAAAAATTACGTAAAATACTTGCAATAGTTTTGATCTGTACACTTGCACTTCCTTTGGCTTCATGTTCGACGGATTCTGTTTCAGCCGATACACCTCACAGTAAGACCGGACTTTATTTTGATACGGTAATTACGATTACTCTGTATGGAGACGAGTCCAAAGCAGAAAAGAGATTAGACGACGTCTTTAAGATGGCGAAGCGCTATGAGAACCTGCTTTCCGACAAGAAGGAAAACAGCGATATCTCAAAGATCAATTCCGCGAAGGGTAACTGGGTTACAGTCGATCCGGATACTGTAGAGGCTATTCAGGACGCATACGACTATTCTGAAAGCTCAGATGGGATTTTTGATCTGACGGTAGGGACGCTTTCCAATCTCTGGGATTTTAAAAATAATACCGGAACCATTCCAAATTACAGTGCCATAAGAGAAGCACTTTCCCATGTGAATTACAAAAATGTCGAGATAAACGGAGATCAGGTGAGACTTAAAGATCCTGATGCGAGGATAGACTTAGGAGGCATAGCCAAAGGCTTTATCGCTGATAAAATGAAGGCAAGGCTTAAGGAACTGGGAGCGAAGAGCGGTATCATAAATCTTGGAGGAAATGTTCTGCTGATTGGAAAACGTCCTGATAAAAAAGCATACACAGTAGGAATTCAAAGACCGTTTTCTGATGACGGCACAGCGCTGTTTACTCTTAAAGCAAAGGATGTTTCCATCGTCACAAGCGGTACATATCAAAGATATTTTAAGAAAAACGGAAGAATTTATCATCATTTGTTAGATACTTCAAATGGTTTTCCGTATAATAACGGACTTGACTCAGTAACAATTATTACCAGGAATTCGACAAAGGCTGATGCTCTTTCAACTACTGTCTTTGGAATGGGACTAAAAAAAGGTCTTGACTTCGTAAATCAGACCGAAGGAGTTGAAGCAGTATTTGTTTCGAGCGACGGTACCATAACCAAATCGGAAAATGTCGATAAGCTCTACGATTACACAGAAATCGATTCATAATATAATACTGCTGCAGCGCCAGCTGCGGCAGTATTTTTTTAGTTAAGAACCTCTGAAAAAATATATACAAAAATCCTTTCGATTGTGGTATCATATCTTTAACCAGACAAAAGGAGAATTGAAGTGTTTGGCTATGTCCGTGTTAGAAAACCAGAGCTTAGGATAAGAGAATACGACTGCTATAAGTGTTATTACTGTGGGCTGTGCAGGAGCCTGAAGAAGAGTTATGGAGTAAGTGCCGAGCTTCTGTTGTCTTATGATCTGACCTTTCTTACCCTGCTTCTCTCTTCAGTATATGACCTGAAGACCAGACAGTACAAGTCCAGATGTATTGTCCATCCTTTTAAAAAGCAGACAAGGATAGAAACAGAGGCTGATTCCTACAGCTCAGCTATGAGCATATTGCTTGGATATCTTCATTTCGATGATGATATCAATGACTCAGGAAGCATAAAGGCCTCTTTTGGAAAGCTACTCTTTAAGAGAAGAGCTCTTTCTATCGAAAAGAAATACCCAAGGCAGGCTGAAGCTCTTAGAAAAGAACTCAGCTTACTGCATGGTCTGGAGAATCAGGGAAGTCACGATATTGACGCTCTCTGTTCGCATTTTGGAAACGCTTTGGGAGAGATATTCGTCTGGAGGGACGATATTTTTTCAGGATATTTCAGACAGATGGGCTATTACATGGGCAGATTCATATACCTTATGGACGCGGTTGATGACTGGGAAAAGGACAGAAAGAACAGCGAATTCAACCCGTACTCGGATATGACTTCGCAGAAGGCAGTAATGGAGAAGGCCAGGCCCCTTCTCATGAAGGATATCAGCGCAGCCGCGGCCGCGTTTGAGATGCTGCCGGCAGTAGAAAATGCAGAGCTTCTGCGTAACATCATCTATGCAGGAGTCTGGAACAGATTTGACAAATTAACGGAGGATTTAAATGAATCCATATGAAGTATTAGGGGTATCCCCGAATGCGACTGATGAAGAGGTAAAGCACGCTTACAGGGAGCTCAGCAGAAAATATCATCCGGACGCAAACGAGAATAATCCGCTGAAGGATCTCGCAGAGGAAAAGTTCAAGCAGGTCCAGCAGGCTTATTCGGATATTATGGAGATGCGCCGGAATGGACAGAACCAGAACTATTCCAACAGCTATAACAACGGCTCCTATGGCAGCGGAAACTATAACAGCGGCTACCAGCAGAACCAGAACGGGAACTTTAACGGAAACTTCCGGCAGAATGGCGGGTTTAACGGCGATCCGTATTACCAGGAGCGCAGATATGCGCAGAATGGCCAGAGATACGGAAGAGATCCTTATTCCGGCGGAGGCTGTAACTGGTGTGATGCCTGCTGTACACTGTGGTGCGCTGATTCCTGCTGCGAATCTATGGGAGGTGATCTCTGCACATGCATGTAAAGTCTGGTCCGGTAGCGAGAGGAGGTATTTTTACAGCCCTTTCAGTCATAAGCATCCTGCTTGCCAGTGTGTTTTCTTTCAGCACCCTGTTTTTTCTGGTCATAGCAGCCTGCTTTACAGGGTTTGCCTATTTTTTCTCGGATATAAAGTTCGGACTGTCAGCACTTGCAGCAAGTGCTGTCCTTGGCTTTATCCTTTCGCCGCAGAAGGGTATCATCTTTACCTACATCGGCATAGCAGTATATCTGATACTTGCTCAGGTCATAGAGAAGCATTTCTACAATAAGGGAATGCTCAGATATTGGGGACTGAAGTTCCTTGTTTTTAATGCTCTTTTCTGGGGGCTTTTTTTTATAGCGCTAGGAATCGCCGGAGTTACCGGAATATTCTCGGCTGAAGCTATCAGGTACTTCAACGGTCTCTCTGCAAAATGGGTAGCAGTCGCAGGAATGATAGTCGCGGTTGAAGTGGTATTTGTCATAGTGGACAGGCTTTTTATAATGCTTCGCAACAGGCTTGACATCCTGCTGAAGAATACAGATCATTAGAATTATTTTACATAGATTTAAAGGAAACATGATGGAAGATTTAACGAAAATAAGAGAAGATATAGATTATGTCGACAGTCAGCTTCTCGAGCTGTTCAAAAAGAGACTTTCACTTGCCTGTGACGTGGCTGATTACAAAATAGCGCACCACAGACCGGTCCTCGATAAAGGCCGTGAGGAGGCAAAGCTTTCACATCTTACCGAAGGTGTAAAGGATGAGTTCTTAGAGCTTGGCATAAGGGAGTTTTTCTCTCTTATTATGTCAATCAGCAGAAAAAAGCAGTATCAGCTTCTCGCGGAAAGCGGTGTGAGAGAAGACAGCGGCTTTACCTGTGTCAATTCATTTAATTTTACGAATGCCAGGGTTGTATATCAGGGAGTCGAGGGAGCCTACAGTCAGGCTGCCACAAATGACTTTTTTGGAAAGGATGTCGATTCCTTCCATGTCTCTACCTGGAGAGAGGCCATGGATGCCCTGAAGGAGAAAAGAGCCGATTTTGCGGTACTTCCTATAGAAAACTCTACGGCGGGAACCGTAAGCCAGAACCTGGATCTCCTGAATGAATATGACTGTGCCATTATTGGTGAAGAAATCCTGAAGATCAATCACGCGCTTTTAGGAACAGCGGATGCTACGATCGATACGATAAAACGCGTCTACTCTCATCCACAGGCTCTTATGCAGTGCGCTGATTACCTGAGACAGCATGATCAGATAACTACGGTGAGCACTACAAATACCGCAATAGCAGCGAAAAAGGTCAAGGAAGACAATGATCCTTCGCAGGCCGCTATTGCAGGAAGTATAAATGCAGAGCTTTATGGACTCAAGGTCATAGAATCCTCTATTCAGGATGTAAAGGACAACGAGACCAGATTCATAATTGTTTCAGCAAAGAAGATTTTTCGTCGTGATGCGAAAAATATCTCAATCTGCTTTACTCTTCCAAATGAGGAAGGAAGTCTGTACCAGATTCTGACACACTTTGCATTCAATGGGCTGAATATGAGCAGGATAGAGTCAAGGCCTCTCAAGGGACGTCCATGGGAATACCGTTTCTTCGTGGACTTTGAGGGGAATCTTCTGGATGAGGGTGTTACAAATGCACTTTTAGGACTCAGGTGCGAGACGACTGACTTGAAGATTTTAGGAAACTATTAATTTACAGATAGGGGTT
>JBJELA010000414.1:0-4762 GCA_051878915.1 Candidatus Weimeria sp. | reverse complement strand
TAAATCTTATCTACATGATGATATTCAGGGGAAGGCTTACTACAATGGGAACAAATGAGATAGTGATCCTTTCACTGCTCTCGATGATAGGAGCTCTTATTTCCATGGTCGGAGATTTAGCTGCGTCTGCCATAAAGAGAAACGTCGGAGTAAAGGATTATGGAAAGATTATCCCTGGGCATGGCGGAATACTTGACCGCTTCGATTCGATACTTATCACAGCGCCAGTCATCTACTATCTGGTGACGATCATCGTATAAGGAATTTTTATGAAAAAAATAGCTATAATCGGTTCCACTGGTTCAATCGGTACACAGGCTCTCGAAGTAATAGACCAGATGAGTGATGTAAAAGTAACCTCTCTTTCTGCCGGGCGCAATGTCAGGCTTCTTTTAGAGCAGGCCAGAAAATACATGCCTCATCTGATATCCTGTGAGCTGAAAGAGGATGCTGATTTTTTAAAGGAAGATTTAAAAGAGCTCCCCATAGAGGTACTCTGGGGTGAGGAGGGACTCTCCGCCGTTGCGGAGGACTCTGAGTCCGAGATGCTTTTAAATGCCATTGTCGGCATGAGGGGCATAGTGCCAACCATAAAGGCCATTAAGAAAAATAAAACGATAGCTCTTGCAAACAAGGAGACTCTTGTAGCTGCCGGGCATATCATAATGCCTCTCGCAAAGGAGTACGGCGTAAAAATTCTGCCTGTAGACTCTGAGCATTCGGCTATTTTTCAAAGCCTGAAGGGAAATCGTGGTGAAAATATCAGGAGGATCCTGCTTACTGCTTCAGGCGGTCCGTTCCGCGGAATGAGCTATGAGGACCTGGAGAAGGTGACTTTACAGGACGCTCTTAAAAATCCTAACTGGTCAATGGGAAAAAAGGTCACTGTTGATTCCGCGTCTATGGTCAACAAAGGGCTTGAGGTAATGGAGGCTCACTGGCTTTTCGACGTGCCGGTAAACCATATCCAGGTTCTTGTTCATCCTGAGAGCATCCTGCATTCGGCTGTTGAGTTCCACGATGGAGCGGTGCTCGGGCAGATGGGTGTTCCGGATATGAAAATCCCTATTCACTACGCTTTTACCTATCCAAAAAGAGGAGAACTGGATGTAAAACCCCTGGATCTCTTTGAGGTGCAGACTCTTCATTTCTACCATCCTGATATGGAGACGTTCTTCGGACTTCAGCTGGCGTTTGACGCGTCACTTGCCGGCGGTAATATGCCATGCGTATTCAATGCAGCAAATGAGGAGGCTGTAGCAGCATTCTTAGATCAGAAGATCCGCTTCATACAGATTCCGGAAATAATTCAGACAGCCATGATGGAGGCTGATTTTGAGGATGATCCGTCTGTTGACGATATCCTTATGACAGAGCGTGACGTAAGAGAAATTGTGAGGAAACTGATTTGCACATTATAATAGCGATACTCATATTCGGATTTATCATTATCTTTCACGAGCTTGGACATTTCCTGACCGCGAAGGCCTGCAATGTCCGGGTAAATGAATTTACTCTGGGACTTGGACCTACGCTTGTTTCATTCGGAAAGGGCGAGACGAAATACTGTCTCAAGCTTCTTCCATTTGGCGGAAGCTGTGTCATGGAAGGTGAGGATTCAGATAGTGAAGATGACAGGGCTTTCAATAAAAAGCCGCTCTGGCAGAAGTTTCTTATAGTTTTTGCCGGACCGTTTTTTAACTTCCTTCTGGCGTTTATTCTTTCCCTTATCATGATAGGCTCCGCAGGTTATTACGCGCCGACAGTAGGAGAAGTGACAGAAGGTTATCCGGCTGAGAAAGCGGGTATTGTGGCAGGTGATGAGATAGTCTCCATTGATGGTTACCCTATTCATTTTTATAATGAAATAAGCATATACACCTTCTTTCATAAGAGAAGCAGCTACGACGTGGTTTACAGGCACGACGGAAAGCTGAATACAACTACGATAAAGCCTGAGTATGATAAGAAGCTCGGAAGGTATCTGCTCGGAGTTGTAGGTACTTCAGAAAGGACTCATCCTGGGATCATCGGGACTGTGCAGTATAGTTTCTATGAGATAAAGTATCAGATTTATGTAGTCCTGCAGAGTCTGAAGGAGCTTTTCTTAGGGCATGTGACGTTAAACGATATGTCTGGTCCGGTAGGCATCGTAAAGACTATTGGCGATACCTACAAGGCTTCACTTATCGACGGTGTTTACTATGTAGTCATGAACATGATAAATATCGCGATCCTTCTTACGGCAAACCTCGGTGTCATGAATCTGCTGCCGTTCCCGGCTCTTGATGGCGGAAGGCTGTTGATCTTTATCATAGAGGGCATAACCAGGAGAAAGATTCCTGAAAAGGTAGAGGCATATATAAACGCTGTTGGTTTCATTTTGCTTATGGTGCTCATGGTTGTTATCATGGGAAACGACATCAGAAAGATTATTGTAGGAAGCTGATATGAAAACAAAAGAAGTCCACATTGGTGACAGGGTTATCGGAGGAGGTAATCCTGTCCTTATTCAGTCAATGACTAATACAAAGACGGAAGACACAGCCGCGACTGTCGCGCAGATCTTAAGGCTTGAGAAGGCCGGCTGTGATATAATCCGTTGCACCGCTCCGACTATGGAGGCCGCAAAGGCAATCGGTGAGATAAAGAAACAGATACATATCCCTCTTGTCGCTGATATTCATTTTGACTACAGACTGGCCATTGCTTCGATTGAAAATGGTGCTGACAAGATCCGTATCAATCCCGGAAATATCGGAAGCAGGGACAGGGTAAAGGCAGTTGTAGACTGTGCGAGGGAGAGGAATATCCCGATAAGAGTCGGTGTAAATTCCGGATCACTTGAAAAGGATCTCCTCGAAAAATACGGCGGTGTTACTGCTTGCGCCCTTGTTGAAAGCGCTTTAAATGAGGCGGCTGTTATAGAAGATATGGGATACGACAATCTCGTTATCTCTATCAAGTCATCTGATGTGCTTACGGCTGTAAAGGCACACGAGCTCATCGCGAAAAAGACCACGCATCCCCTCCATGTGGGGATCACAGAGGCCGGAACATTAAAGAGGGGACTTATCAAATCAGCTATAGGTCTTGGACTTATACTTTCTCAGGGAATTGGTGATACAATAAGAGTATCCCTTACGGCGGACCCGATTGAAGAAGTCTATGCCGCAAAAGAGATATTAAAGACACTGGGCCTTAGAAAGGGCGGTATCGAGGTTGTTTCCTGTCCAACCTGCGGAAGAACGCAGATAGACCTTATTGGTCTTGCCGAGCAGGTTGAAAAAATAGCCGCTGAATATGATGACCTGGATTTAAAGATCGCTGTTATGGGTTGCGTAGTAAACGGGCCTGGAGAGGCGAGAGAGGCAGATCTTGGTATCGCAGGCGGAAAGGGAACAGGATTACTGATTAAGAACGGGGAGTCAAAGAAGTATCCTGAGAGTGAACTTCTCGGGGCACTTAAAAAAGAACTGGATCAGATAAGGGCCGGTAAATAGGCTTTTTTACAGGGGAAATTTTATGGAGAGAAAATTCTTTGACGTCTTTGGAAAATTAAAGGATGATAGCAAGGGTGGCTTTGTACTCGAAAACTGCTCAATAGAGAGGCTCTCAACGGACAGGGATGAGACTGTCCTGAGAGTCTTTTTGAAATCCGACACTATTATTCCAAAGCGCGCGATCTGGAAGCTTGAGGACAGGATAAGGGATCAGTATTTCGGCTCTAATGGGACGAAGGTAAAGATATATGAGTCCTTCAATCTGCCTGATACATACTCAGCTGAGGACCTGTACAATTCATACAGGGACAGCATCTTAGAAGAGTTCTACAGGAATTCGCCGCTTCTTTTTCAGATACTGGAGAAAAGTCATTTTCACTTTGAGGATGGAAAACTCACTGTAACCCTGGAGGATACTTTTCTGGCGAGGAATAATGAGAAAGAGATAGTCAGAATTCTTGATAAGATCTTCTGTGAAAGGCTTGGCGCAAAAATTGTGATCGACACTGAATTTGTGCCTCCGGTCGGACACCCTGAACAGGACGAGCTCAAGGAGCAGGCTATCCAGAAGCAGATAGATGAAATCTGGGATAAGGCGGAGAACAGCAGTAAAGAAGATCCTAAAGAAACCGGGGATAAAAATCAGGGAGACCTTCCTGCCGAAAATCCTTACGACAGGCCTTCTGATGACAAGTCAGCAATAAATGGAGAAAAACCTGCCTTTGAGAAGAAGGCCTATCTGACTAAATCCAAAAATCCGGACACTATTTACGGCCGCGACTTTGACGACAGCTGCATCGACATCAGGGATGTCAGTGACGAGATGGGCGAAGTGGTCATTCATGGTCAGGTCAGGACTACTGAGGACAGAGAGCTTAAAAACGGCAAGATCCTTTTCATTATCACGCTTACTGACTTTACTGATACCATCAGGGCCAAGCTTTTCCTGTCAAAAGAACAGGCTGACCTTATCAGGGAAAAAATAACCGCAGGTTCATTTATAAAAATCAAGGGCGACGCCAAGGACGACTCTTTTGACCACGAAATTTCCATCAGCCGTATCCGCGGTATTATGAAGATCAGTGACTTCCGCGTAAAGCGTATGGATAATGCCGTGGAAAAGAGGGTAGAGCTGCACTGCCACACCAAGATGAGCGATATGGACGGTGTAAGTGATGTGTCTGATATCATTAAGCAGGCGATAAGCTGGGGACACAAGGCCATTGCTATTACCGACCACGGTGTTGTGCAGGCTTTCC
>JBJELA010000413.1:0-4803 GCA_051878915.1 Candidatus Weimeria sp. | reverse complement strand
GGAATCTAACCTTTTGAACTTAACTTAATGACATTGGCCGTGAATAGTAACTATTTAGGAGGTACATCATATGTCCTGTACGACATTATTAGTTGGAAAAAACGCGTCGTGGAACGGTTCCACGATGATCGCAAGAAATGACGACTCCGGCTCTGGGAAATTTACCCCGAAAAAGCTCACAGTCGTCGAGCCGGAGGATCAGCCGAAGGTTTACGAGTCTGAGCTTTCTCATGTAAAAATAGAGCTTCCTGACGATCCGATGCGTTACACAGCCATGCCAAACGCGCTTAAGGGCGAGGGCATCTGGGCTGCCTGCGGGATCAACGAGGCCGGTGTTGCGATGACCGCCACCGAGACGATCACTTCAAACCCGAGAGTCCTGGGCGCAGATCCGCTCGTCGAGTATCAGAAAGCCTGGGAGTCGGAGAACCTGTTCTTTGGTACGGATTCTGTGATCGAAGAAGAGGGAACCGGGGAGGAAAAGGCCGGCGGAATCGGCGAGGAAGACCTTGTCGTTATCACACTCCCTTATATCAGAAGTGCCCGCGAGGGTGTAAAACGCCTCGGAATGCTCCACGAGAAATATGGCACCTACGAAGAGAACGGCATCGGATTTTCAGACCGTGATGAGGTCTGGTGGTTCGAGTCTGTCGGCGGCCATCATTGGATCGCTAGAAAAGTAGACGATGACGGTGTTGTCGTGATGCCGAACCAGCTTGGAATCGACAGCTTTGATGTCGATGACGCCCTGGGAGAACAGGAGGCAAATATGTGCTCTGCCGACCTCAGGGATTTTATCGAGAAAAATCATCTCGACGTCGACTCGCATTTTGAAGATGATGACGAAGAGGATGACGGTCACTATGTGATCAACCCCCGCCTCGTTTTCGGAAGCCATGTCGACGCGGACCACGTGTACAACACTCCTAGAGCCTGGTTTATGCTGCGATACCTGGATGATGACAAGTCAGAGTACGACGGTGACGACGCCATCTACAAGCCGGAGGACGACGACCTTCCGTGGCAGATTTTCCCTGAGAGAAAAATAACCCCTGAAGATGTCAAATACCTTCTGTCCTCACACTATCAGGGCACAAAGTACGATCCATACCTGACATACGGCGACAGATCAAGTGCCGGCGCTTACCGTTCCATCGGAATAAACAGAAACGACTTCCTCGGATTTGCCGAGATAAGGCCTGACGCTGAGCCTCTCGAGTGGGTTGCTTTCGGAAGCAACGTCTTCAACACGATGGCTCCGTTCTACACGAACGTCTCACGCATGCCTGATTACCTGTCAAATACGACCGGCCGCGTTTCAACCGATAACTTCTACTGGGCTTCCCGCCTTATCGCCGGCCTTTCCGACGCCACCTACGGCAAGTGCCTGAACGTAAACGAGCAGTACACCGAGGCAGTCCTTTCGAAGTCTCACGCCCTCCTCAACAAATGGGATGAAGAGATTGCAAAGGCAAAGCCTTCTGAAGTCCAGGGACTCTGCGAGGAAGCCAACGAGGAAATCGCTGACATGCTTAAAAAGGAGACCGACAAAGCTTTGAACAAAGCGCTTTTCTTCAGATCAAACGACATGAAGAACAGCTATGCGCGGTCTGATCATTGAGGAGACTTACTTTATACTCCCTCACAGTCGAATTCAGGGATAAAGCTTTCCTCAGCCACATCGCCCTCCTGCATAAATGCGTTTTCAACGCCTAGGTCAAGGGCAAAATCAAGAACCTCGCTGTACTCGGCGTCGGTCACTTTTCTTGAGAGAAAAGGATGCCCGGCGACCTGAGGCATCGGCGTGTACTGGTTCATGATGCTGATAAAAATATTATCGCCATACGTGTCATACAGATACCTGATGACCGCCTTGGAATCATCCGTGCAGCCCGGCAGAAGCAGGTGCCGCACGATGGTTCCTTTTTTCATAAGGACTTCTTTGCCCTCATCCATCAGCTCGTCAGCGCACTCGTTGTAGGTCTCAGCGTCCATCACATCATCAGATTCCCAAAGCCCGAGCTGCTGATCGAGGCTCGCGTTCTTTTTTACAAAAAATTCCGGCTCGCCGGTCTGACGCACCATCTCTTCAATGGCGCATCTCGCCACCTCGAAATAATCAGCCGCCTTTGAAAAATCACCCGACAGCCTGCTGCTTACATATTTGAGATCCGGCAGATAGATGTCGACAAGACCGTCGAGCTCCCTGACCGCCTCCACCTTCTCATAAGACGAGGTGTTGTAGACGATTGGAATAATAAGCCCCCTGTTTTTGGCATCCTCAAGCGCCTCTATCACTTTCGGCAGAAAATGACCGGCCGTCACCAGATTGATATTGTTTGCGCCCTTTTCCTGCAGCTCCAGAAAAATATCCGACAGCCTCTCTTCAGTGATTTCCTTGCCGACAATGCCGTCTCTTATTTTTTCATTCTGACAGAAAACGCACTTCAGGTTACAGCCCGAGAAGAACACGGCTCCCGAGCCGGCTGTTCCTGAGATGCACGGCTCCTCCCAGAAGTGCAGCGCCGCCCTCGCGGCCTTGATTTTCTCCCCTTTCCCGCAGAACCGCCCCTCTCCGCAGTTCCTCGGGCACAATGTACATGATTCAGACATCTTTTCTCTCCTTTTAAGGACCCAGCAGGTAATTGCTGCCGGTTAGTCCGCGTTGTATCTCAGCCGGTTCGCCGAAATACCTTGACAGCCGTTCCTTACCCAGGTGCTCGCCGATTACAATTACTATATCCTGTCCTGCCTCGACCGGCGCGATCCTGAAGTCGTCCTTTGTAACGTTTATTTCCATCCAGCCATCTTTTTCATCCCTGAAAAATCCCTTGATCCTTATCACTCCGCCGCAGTCCGGATCCCTGATCGCGTCAGCTGCCTTAATCCTTATCTCATCTGCAGAAAAATGCTTCTCCATAAAGTAGAGCGACTCATACTTGTGCTCATCCATGACCTGCTGCTTTTCGAAAGCGTAATTCTTATACCCCGCATTCCTTATAGCATTGAAATCATCGTCCTTCAGGTCATCCCAGTTTTCTGCCAGAACCTCCTGCTCAGAAAATCTCCGCCCGCAGTTTATTTTTTCAAGGGAGCTGTTCAGATACTTAAGGATTTTTGAAGGAGCTTCCGGCGGATTCAGCTGTGTCTTCGAAAAAAGAATGAGCCCGGCGTTGGCTGCCTCCGAGGCGAAAACGTACTGAGAAGTTTCAGACAGTGGGATCCGGAGCCCGGCGTCCACAATCGTAACCTGCGTTCCGGCCTTGTACCAGCGGTTCAGCGGATCCTCCTGCAGGCTGTCATAAAATTCGTCGACATCAAAAACGCCTGACGGCTCGACGATCACGTGAGTATAGCCGATCATGCCCATCTCGATAAGCTTGCTTTTGAAACGCCTGCGGTGGCAGTCACTGTCGCAGCCGCCCGCGACCATCTCGATATCACAATTACCCCCGATCAGGTCAGAAAGCAGCATCATGTCGACATTCACCGCGCCGTAGTCATTCTCTAAGATGCAGACATTTTCTCCCTGAGCCATCAGGAATTTCACGTATTTTCTTAAAAAAGTAGTTTTTCCGGCTCCTAAGAATCCGGTTATCAGATCTATAGTAATCATTCTGACTCCTGTTCCAGTGACAGTTGAACAGCTGCCGCAACTGCCGGCTTACGGTCACCGCGTCAATCGTTTTCAGTGATCGCGCAGAGCTCATTAAGTCTTTTGATAAAGCTCTCCTCGTCCGTCACCTGCTCGGCGTCCATTCCGAAGTCGATCGCACCCTGCACGTTTTCGGCTCTGTCATCAAAAAATATCGTCTCCGAAGGAATGAGCTTATATTTTTCACAGAGAGCAGCGTAGATCTCGCGGCCGGGCTTGGCCTTGTGGATCATGTATGAGACCATCATCCCATCCATGTCCTCCATGAAGTCCGCATACTCGGTGTGCTTCTTGAAAAGTGATTCCGGATAGTTCGACAGCAGGAAAAGATGATATCCTGCCAGCTTCAGCTCATGAACCTTCTCCCAGACTGCCGGGCGGGGCACTTCCATGTACTCACCATGCTCGATGAACCAGCGGATGACTTTTCTGTCGGCAGGGTATATTTTTTCAAAATCCTCAATAATCTGCTCATCAGTCTCGATCCCGAGGTCAAACTCTGACCAGATCTTTTCAGGGCAGTCGAACATCTCCCGGCCAATTCTCTCTGCCTCATCAGGACTCAGGCCATAATCCATCAGCATCTGCCGCCATCGGTAAACCAGCAGCACGTCACCGACGTCGAACACAATATTTTTATATTTTTTCATAAAATTTCACCTCGTATATGGAATTATAGCAGTTTTCGTGGTAAAATAAAAATAAAGTATTATTATCTGCGGCATGCTTCTCTTGTGGTTCGCGACGCACGCACCTGCGCGGACGATTGAACCCCCGAAGAAGCAGTGCCTGTAAAGCAGGAGGAGGTGTTCTTATGGCTATAGGTGGTATTTCAGGAGCTGGAAGCTATTATGGCGGCTACCAGAATTTTTCTATTGGCGGCAGCCAGAACTCTTCTGACCAGAAGCTCTCTGCAAGCGGTGATTCCAATGCTTCAGGCCAGTCTAAGCCAGTCCTGAATCCGGGCGAATCCGAAGAGGTCAAGCCGGGAAGAAAGTCATCTCCGGCAGAGTGCGAGACCTGCAGGAACCGTAAGTATCAGGACGGTTCAGATGAGGCGAACGTCTCATTCAAGGCGGCGGCCCATGTGAGCCCGCAGGCGGCAGGAGCTGCAGTCAGAGCGCATGAAGGAATGCACGTCTCGAATG
>JBJELA010000412.1:0-4904 GCA_051878915.1 Candidatus Weimeria sp. | reverse complement strand
TTACTATGCCCTTTTTTAGTTTTCCTTAAGCGCTACTTTGTTTCAAACTTTTCCTGTAGTCAACTGGTGACACTCCAAACTCACTTTTAAACAGCTTTGAAAAATGCTTTTCATTATCATAACCCACTTCATGACTTATATCTATGATTTTTTCATCAGTTTCTTCAAGCAGCTTTCTGGCTTTATTAAGTCTCAGCTTTTTTAGATACGACACAAAATTTTCTCCTGTGTTCTGCTTGAACGCCAATGAAAACAGTGAATAATTCATAGAGATATAATTTGAAACAACCGCCATATTCAGATCTTCAGAGTAGTGTTCCTGAATATATGCGACAGCTTCATGAATTTTCCTCTGCGTCGGTTCTTCATTCTCATTCAATAGTATCTGATGCAGAAGCATCAGAGTTTCCATAATAAACTCTTCATAATCAGACAGTCCTGAAAAAGTCCCCGGATGCTCCGCTTTTTCTATTCTTTCAAGTATATTATCATCGAATGCATTTCTATATATCCTTTTCATTTCAGAAAAGGTCTTTATCATACAGTCAAAAAACGCTGACGGATCTGTATATCCACGCCTTGCGCTCTCAAAAAATCTGTGCCAGCTGTAGCTTAAGTCTTTTTCAGTTCCCGCGCCTATCAGTTGAATACGCGCTGTTACAGCATTAGCTGAAAGGCCCTCAGCCGCGCTTTGTTTCAGGCTTTCAGGTACTTTGTCCGGCTTATCGTCATACCTTACGACTTTCTCTAAGCAGAACGCTCTCTTTCTTGCCTCTATCACCTCTCGATAGGCTGCCTTTATCTCACTTTCACCATGATGCAGGGCGCTTACGCCTATAGTCTCTTCTACAATCTCATCCTCTATCAGTTCATCAAGTGAATCCTCTTCAGTAATAAATACACTCCCGTCTTCAGCATCCGGAAGAATCACGAAATCACTGCATCCTACCATATCCGGATGGAGCATCGTCATCACAAGTCTGTAATCACCGGAAACGATTTTCTGATATTCTCTTGCTCTGTGTTCGCGGTTTACGATTTCAAGCTTAATATCCAGCTTAGTAAGAACTTCTTTTACCTTTTCACGTTCCAGAGGCTTCAAGAGATATTCCTGTACACCGTTTCTAAGCATCTCAACCGCATAAGAAAAATCATCAAAACCGCTTATCGCAACCATAAGAGGCGGATTCTGAAGTTTATTTGCTTCTTTTACGAGCTCTATTCCATCCATTACCGGCATTCTGATATCTGTAAAAAGTGCATCTATGTCACTGGATTTTAATATTTCCAAAGCCTTCTGTCCATTGTTAGCCTCATATATGTGATCAACCGGCACACCGCTTCTTTCAACCATTGCCCGGATACCTGCTCTGATAAGTTTTTCATCTTCAGCTATAAGAAGAGTATGCATCAATTCATCTCCTTCCTTGGCAGGGAGATAACTACTTTTGTATATCTGCCTTCTTCTGAAAATATCCGCAGACCGTAGTTTTGCCCGTAGTTCAGCTTTATTCTGTCCTGAATATTTTTCATACCGACTCCATGTCCTTTTTTCTCATTGGTGTCAACCTCCGAATTGAGCTTATTCCGGAGTTTTTCCAGAACCTCCTCTGTCATGCCATATCCATTGTCCGAAATTTCGATTCGTATGTCATTGCCTGCTGCAACCGCATGTATATATATCGATGCGTCCTCCCCTATAGGAGCTATACCATGAAGTACAGCATTCTCAACAACAGGCTGCAGTGACATCTTAGGTATCTCCTGATTCATGAACTGTTCAGGGATATCTATTGCCAGAGTAACCACAAAATCATTTCTGGAATTCATAAGTAAGATATAATTCTTTATATAATTAAGCTCATCTCTTATAGAAACAATTCCCGATCCCCAGTTAATACTATATCTAAGCAGTTTTTCCAGAGAAGTAATAGAATCAGATATCATGTATTCTTCATCTACCTCAGCCTGCATCTTTATTGATTCGAGGACATTATAGATAAAATGTGCATTTATCTGATTCTGGAGAGATTTTATACCGGCATTTTTTGCCAGGATTTCTCGTTCCACATTCTCATTCATGAGCTTCTCTATCTGATCAAGCATCCCATTCAGAGTATTTCCCATCTCACCAATATCGTCATCTCCCGTAATGGAGGTTCTTACCTTCATATTACCTTCTGATATAATTCTCATTGTCTTTTCGACACTGTTTATCCTTGACAGCATTCGGCGAACAATGAAATTCACCATAAAAGACAACAGCAGCATAAGGGCGCTGATAACAGCTATAAGTATATATCCGGTTCTTCTGGCATTTGCCATGCTGTCTGTGATATCCTGAACTCCTATATAGATACTGCCCATATCAGAGATTTTTTCTGAAGAGATCAGAAAGCTTCTTTTTCCTATATCCTTACGATATATTCCATTATTGACCAGAACTGTTCTGTCTTTTATTATTGAATTTGCCTCATCGATCCTTTCCTCCGCCCAGTCTTTCCCATGTATTATTTTGCCCTTGCTGTCTATCAGAAATGCCCACTCATCATTTTTGTCGGAATACATTTCAGGAAACATCTGCTGCATCTGCATCACAGATTCTATGTATCCTACTGTCCCGTAATCATAAACAGTTATTGGGGTGACAAGAGATACGAGCTCATATGACTTTGTCAGATTTCCGAAAGAGGTGTCATCATAATTAAAATGCCATCCGGATACATTTGTATCGTTACCCCATGACAGTAATTTCATACGACTGTATTTATACAGAACAGACATCATCTCAACGACGTTATCTGTATTTGAATACACCCGTACTGAATAGAGAGCCGGATTGTTGCTGACCATTCTGTTCAGATCGGCGACATCTCCATTATGAAAATCTATAAGAGCGGAAGTACTCATATGTCCACCTGATTTAGCCAGATTCAAAACAGATATCAGAGTCTCATCATTCTGGAAAAATCTCGTTGCCATTCTTATAGAATCTATGTCATTTTGAATCTGCTCAGATTCTTCCTGCTTCCTGTAAGACACATAAAGTCTGCTTTCCTTTACCACATCAGACTCCATTTTTCTTATAAAAATACCTGAAAAAGCTGTGATCGGGATGATAGTAAACACAATAATAAGCGCGGTAAACCGAAGATCAAGAGGCACCTTTTCTATCGTCTTTTTTATTGCTTTACTGAATAATGCTAAGCCTTCTCTTTTTTTCATTCATCTGCCTCGTCTCTTCTTTCTGAATCTCAGCATATCCCAGTTTATCCCTCTTTTCCTGATAATCTTTCATAATACTGTCTAATTCATCATCAGAGCCAGCCAGAAGAAGTCTTGGAAGTGTGTCTCCCCACAGTTTTTTTATCTGTGAGTATTCATGCCCTAACCTTGTATTATCAGGAAAATTAATTTCGTATTCTCCCAGATATACAGTGTAAGGATATGTCCATTCTTCCATCTGTAACAGAGGTTCAGACATTGGTTGCTTCCATTTCAGGGACATCACATTATTCATAAGCATCCAGTACATGTAGTCTGCTCCGTATTTCTGATTAAACATGTCCTTATCATTTACCAGCATATCCCTGACTTCTGGATAAAAACGCGGACCTTCCTTAGTATTTTCCCAGGTTTTTCCCTCTACTCCGAGATAAGTCAGCTTCTGTCCCTCCTCACTCAGAAGAAAATCTATAAGCTTCATCGTCTCTTTCAGATGCCTGCAGTTCTTTGAAACCATGGTAACTGTCCATCCATCCATAGAATTGTTTGGAAGCTTCGGATCATCACCATTTGAATTTTCCGGTCCGTCTACAGCTATATAGACAGAATCCGGATCATTCTTATATCTGTCCATCTGCTGATCTGAAAAATCTGTGCGCTGATAAAAAATACAGAAATACCTTCCATTTTCAAAGTTCTCACTTATCTGAGTCCTTCCATTTACAAAATTCTCCTGAGATACCAATCCTTCTGACTGAAGCTGTCTGAAGACCTTAAGCCATCTGATATACTCAGGATCAGTGTTCCGATCGTAGTAGCTGCCATCCTTTTCATAAGGAACTGCAAGAAAATCCTGCAGATATCTGTCCAGAGAATAGCATCCGTTCCCATCAAATACGCTTGTTCCAACAGGTATCAGAGGCTCTCCATTCTCTACAACCGGAAAATATTTCTCTGCTTTTCTGACCGCATTAATAAACCCTTCCGGAGTGCTCATATCCGGTGAGCCTATTGCCTCATATATATCCTTCCTGACCAGGAAAGTCTCGTTTGAAGCGATATTATGATTATTACTAATGTCTTTTGGAGAAACTGCACCACTGGGATATTCATATATTCTTCCATCACTTTTTCTGTACCATGAGAGCACATTCGGATCAGCCACATCATAGAATTCAGGCGCATACTGATCAGCTAAATCTGTATATGAATAAACATCTCCATTCCTTATCATCTCATTACATGCAGAGTCAGAATGATCAAGTGTCACCAGATCGCTTAGTGAGGCTGATTCTATCATAGTATTCAGCTGTGTATCATCATCGGATACTGGAGAAATGAATTTCACATTCACTCCTGTCTTCTCTGTGATGGTCTTTGATACGAGATTTCTGCCCCAGTCAGCCTTAAACCATGAAAAGTTCACGTACCAGGTAAGAGTGACCGTTTTCTCTTTCTGACCGCTATCTGAAGTAGAGTTAAAGCTTTTAATAGCACCTGTAACTGAGACAAGTAGAAACACTGCTAGTAAAGCAGAACTAAACACCCTTTTCATAATAACCCTGTTCATATAAATATATCTTACAGCTAAACCAGGCATTAAGCAATATGATTTTAAAAAGAAGTTACTATTCACGGATTAACCCTGAAGCCCATTGCACACAAAGAAAAGCCCGCAT
>JBJELA010000411.1:0-4905 GCA_051878915.1 Candidatus Weimeria sp. | reverse complement strand
GTCTGCAATCTGGTTCCCTATTTCGGATTCTATCATAGTATACCTGCTTTCTTTTTTTATTATGATAGCATAAAAAACCGGAAAATGCTCTCTCCAATTGTAGAGAATTTTCTCCTGAGCCTGGAGAATACGTATATCAGAAAAAGAGAATAATCTGCTCCTGAAGAGAGTGCATTTTTATGATTGTAGTGATACGATATTTATGGATCGATCCAGTAGACAAAAGTCAACTATAGGAATTGGAGGTTTTATGAAGATAAAGAACCAGATAATAATGCGTAAATTACTCTTTTCACTATTTATATCATCAATATTAGCACTTACATCATGTGGGAGTACAGCTTCATCTGAAACTTCAACAAGTAAGAATGATACAGACAATACTGCATCTGTATCTGATGGCAGCACCGTAGAAAATGATGATTCTGAATCTATTGATGATCAGACATTCAGTTTTACTGATGCTTCTGGAGAAAAATATTCATTGACAACAGATATAGCATTGGAAAAAGGATGGACTATAAAAGAAGGATCAAAACATGAAGGAACCCCGGATCTGGATGCAAGTCCGCTTATGGATACAAAAAGTATTGTGGATGGTGATGGAAACGTAATAGGGCAGATAGGCATACAGTTAATAGATAAAGGGTATAAACTTCCAGAGAAGCCAGAAACCTCAGATTTAATGGCTTTATATAATCAGGTATCGCTTGGAAACGACTTCCATTTTGATGTGCATGACAGCTATCTTGAAGTCAGAAATGACACGACAGAGATAGTCGGTACGACTGATGTTTATATATCACCAGCTATCAATAGTGATACGGAGGAACACGACTATGGCATTCTTGCATACAAAAGGGGTGATTCATGCTATCTTGGAATAATATTACTTCGAGATGCGGTCACGGCAGAACAGTGGAAAGATGTTGCTGAGCATGTGACACTTACATAACTAAAGCAAGGATTCGTGCCAGAGTACAATTTCATAAAGAAAAGGTATAAATCAGGAAAAATATATGGTTAGCATACTATATCCACGGAAAAAATAGAACGCTTGCCCATTCACAGTATAGTATGACTTCGTAGTAGCATTGTAGTTTCCTGTATTGATTGTGACTCTTTTAGTTGATCTTATACCGATTAAACTTTCTTCGGTATCTGAGATACCACCACCAACTGTATCTGTGAATACAAGAGGCGACGCACACCTTATAGCCAAACATCCTGTTAATGTATGTCCGGCAAAATCTATAATGGATACTTTATCATCAGTAGCCGGGAAATAGTTTATGCCTTCAGTCCAGGCGGAGTTCTTCTTTACGTTGCCCTTCTTGACATATATAGTGTTTTTGCTCATGGACTCAACGGAAATCCTGCCTACTGACTTTAAGCTGAAGCCTTTCACATTTTACCTTTGCATATTCAGTGTGGGAAAATATTTTAACTCATCCACCTGAGAGATATTAAAATGTTTTCTAAACATTAGTTGAGCAGTCAGACTACTTACGTGGGCATAAAAAAAGCCCACGGATAAACCGATGGACACTTTATAGTATCATCTATTACAGTATTTGCCTGATGAAAGAATAAAATATACCGTAGTAGGTATCCTTAAGCATGAAAGCACTTACAGTATCTGGATCTCATGAACTTAAACGCCAGGTCGCGGATGTATTTGTTCAGGGACAGGCAGAGTTCCTGCAGATAGGGTTCTCTTGCCTTCTTGATCTCGTCTTCGTTGCCCCCTTTTATAGCATCCTGAAGACGATCATAGAGGTCGATTAACTTCTTGTTCTTGACCTCAATGTTGCTTTCAAAGTCAGCGTGTTCCATCTAAACACAAAGATACAACACCATTTGGGCACAATTCGAAAAATTTTCGCTTAATTCTTCGAAAAACCAGAACTGAGGGACGTTTTTTCTGTCTTTTCTGCCTTCAATATGCCCTGCTTATACAGTGAACTACTCACCACCTACGCTAATGCTTAGAGATGGTAACTCCCTGCTTCATCTCATTATGCAAATGATGCTGTCTTTATCTTATCAAACTCATCTTTCCTGTTGTGTTCTTCATTTCTGATATCAATATCAGACTGAATGTTAAGAAAATATCTGTCTGACACCCCGAAGAATCTTCCAAGCCTTATCGAAGTATCTGCAGTAACCCTTCTCCTGTCATGAAGCAGGTCCTGCACTCTTGACACAGGAACGCCCAGTTCATGTGAGAGTCTGTATGCTGAAATACCTAGAGGCTTCATGAATTCTTCACTAAGAATCTCACTTACTTTGGGTGCTTCAATATATTCTGACATATTGGCCTCGCTTTCTAATGATAATCAACAATTTCCACATCATAATAATCATTCCCCTCACATCTGAAGTAGATACGATACTGGTCATTTATTCTGATGCTGTACTGACCTTTTCTGCTTCCCTGCAACACCTCAAGATGATTTGCTGGTGGTACTCTGAGATCATTTATATCTACAGCATCGTCAATCATGATCAGTTTCCTTAATGCGACCTTCTGTATCGACTGGGGCAGCTTCTGTGAAAACTGCTGATTATATATCTGTTCCGTCTCTTTATCAGCAAAACTTTTAATCATAAGCTGATTATACACGCAATCCGTGTATATGTCAATTCTTTATCCTCTTTGACCAAGACAGAACCAGTCCCCGCATCAGCACAGCACATGGGCATAAAAATCAGCATATCATCACAGGCAAAAAAAATCAGCCCGCCCAATACGAGCGAGCCGATTATAAGATTAGTTTTACTTCAGGTGGTATGAAGCCTATTAGAAGGTCTTCATATGATACTGCCAGGTGTCAAGAAAATCTTCTTTGGCAGCTTCTTCGCCATGTATACTACTTTTTGCTGCTTTTAATGCAACTGTCTTCCAAGCCTTGTAATTCTTTTTTGGGACATAGATTTTGGCACATTCATCGAGTATTTCGCTATTCCATATAGCCTGTGTCGGCTTAGAATAAATGACGAATTTTTTAATCCAGATCCCTGCATTACCAGAAAACATATGACTGCAGCTTACAGCTTTTGTGCATTTTATCGTAAACTTGTCATATGTATGACCATTTCCGTCTCTTGCTGTACCAAATGCACCCATGCCGATCTTTGTGCAGTTCTTCCCTACGGTAACAGTCTTGCAGTTATTTGAATCGGTCTCAAAAGCCCAGTCTCCGATAGATGTCACACTGTCCGGAATGCTGATGCTCTTGAGACACTGGTTCTTGAATGCTTCCTTACCAATAGTCTTTAAGTTCTTGCTCCATCTGATACTTGTGATAGGGCAGCCTGAAAAAGCATAAGCATTGATCTTTGTTACCGAGTTAGGCAGAACTATAGAATAAGCATTCCAAAACTTACCTGTGGATGACTCTTTTCCGTCTCCAATCTCAGTGATGCCGTCATGGAATGTCAGCTTTTCTATATGGTATGAATAGAACTGCTTACTGAAATTAGTATTATACATACTTTTTGAACCAGAGCCCATCGCATTTCCTTGAGTTACTTTTCCTTTTCCATAAACATCAAGAGTAGCCTTTGGCACAGTGCCTCCGGTAATCTTTGCAGTTCCTGTTACTGCCATCTTGTAAGTGATACCATTGCCGAGGCTTCCCTCGTAATGCGTATCATCTATCTTTTTCACGGTAGTAGGATCATCTGAGAGCATCTGAACATCAGCAAATGCCGTTGTCCTTGGGTTTATCACAAATGCGGTAAAGACCATCGATGCTGCGATCATACCCGTGATCGCTTTTCTGAATGAATTCTTCATTTGCTGTTCCTCTCTATAAATACATTTTGCAGAAATATTATAACACGCTTTACTGGTGACAACCATACAAAGCGCCCCTCCCTGTTTTTAGAGAAGGACGCTGATCAGTTCATGCAAACTGGTACATTTTAAGTGTCAGCCGATAGTCACCTGATTGTCACTGACCCAGTTGATGTCACCGATATTTACCTCGGGCTTGGATGAATAATACTTAACGAGCTTATCGGCAAATGCTGCTTTATCCAACGACTTGTCAGCGGCCGCATTTCCGTTTATTAAATTTAAGGTTGCGTGTACGATATCGTATTCCCTAGGTGCCCCGGTGTTATATTCACTAAATATACTCAGACCATTAGAAGCATAATCCAGATTAAATACTGCATTGTTGACAACAACTTTTCCTGTGGTTACACCAATAATCCCGCCACAGAATGTTCCGCCATTTATTTCGATACTAGAAGTATTAGAGCTGAGCGACATACTAAATCCTTGATAATAATAAAGTTTTTGCCCCTCCCAAGTAATGTATGACTTCATAGTGGCTGTGTAGTTTCCTGCATTAATTGTGACTTTTTTATTTGATCCTATACCGATAAAACCTTCTTCGGTATCTGTAATCCCACCGCCACCAACTGAGTCTGTGAATACAAGAGGCGATGCACACCTCATATCTAAATGTCCCGTTAATGTATGTCCGGCAAAATCAATGATGACCTCAGGTTGGTCTGACTCCACAGACTTTCTATTCACCACCGTGTAATCCTTTATACCAATTTCTTCTTTCTCAGGATTTATGAACTTGTAGTCTGTCCTCATCGTAAGCACATTTCCGTGTACGCTGCAGTTGTCCTTGCCACCGAAGAAGTTCTGAAACCTCTTTATAAATGTGGCGTACTTTGGATCTCTTGATACTATATCATCAGTAGCCGGGAAATAGTTTATGCCTTCAGTCCATGCGGAGTTCTTCTTAACGCTGCCCTTCTTTGTGTAACTTCTTACCTTGAAGCTGTACATCGTATGTTTCGGTATCGTGATAGTGGCAGTGTTCGACTTTCCACTATAGACTGTCTTGACCTCGGCATTATCCACCTTTGTGATGACAT
>JBJELA010000410.1:0-4918 GCA_051878915.1 Candidatus Weimeria sp. | reverse complement strand
AAGAAAATCTCGCAGATACTTAACGGTTATCAGGACTCTCTGATAGAGGTAGAGGGACACACTGATAACGTCCCGATACATTCCGCCAAGTACGAGGATAATAATGTGTTATCGGCGTACAGAGCCCTGAATGTCGCTAACGACATCCGCAAATATTCTACTGTAAAGGATTCACACATTTACAGTTCAGGAAGAGGACAGTATGATCCTGTTGCCAGCAACAAGACTCCTGAGGGTAGAGCCAGAAACAGACGTGTAGAAATAAAGATTTATAACTCTTATAATTCTAAGAGATAGTAAATAAAGAGGAAGAAAGAGAGAAATCGGATGAAAAAAAGTTTACTTACGATGATCACGCTTGCACTTGTGTTGATAAATCTTCTTCTCACCGGGATCATAGCTATTGCTATCGTACCTGAAGTGAAGAATGTTAATTCACTTGTTTCAAAGGTTGCGGCGGCAATTGACCTGAACCAGAATGGTGAGTCAACGGATGACAGCTCCGGCTCCTCAAGCGTACCTATCTCAGACCAGACGATGATCGCAATTGGTGGAGACGACGGACTTACTATCAACCTTAAGTCAGACGATGGCAATTCGCATATAGCTGTTGTTCACGCGCAGCTGGTGATGAATTCAAAGGCTGACAGCTACAAGACAAATTACGCTGCTCTCACTAATGAATCAGGCGCTGCTGCAGGTCAGGTATCACAGGCTATCCATCAGACGGTATCACAATATACTGTAGACCAGATGCAGAATGACCAGCAGACAGTTATTGATGCCTGCACAAAGGCCATTCAGAAAATTTTTGATAAGGATTTTGTAGTAGGTGTTTCATTTACTAATGTTATCTACCAGTAAAGAGAACGAGGTGATATCATGAGTGATGTCCTCTCACAGGCAGAAATCGATAACCTCCTCAATGCGATGAGCAAGGGTGAGGTCGATGTCGAAGAGATGACGGCACCTAAGGAAGTTCCCGTAAAGGATTACGACTTCTCGAGACCGTCAAAGTTCTCCAAGGAACACCTGAGGACACTTGAGATCATATTTGAACATTATGGCAGACTTCTGTCGACAAATCTTCCTGTGTACCTGCGCAAGAACGTTCAGGTCGAGGTGATGAATTCAGAGGCTGTTACATATCAGGAGTTTACTAATGCTCTTTCAAATCCGGTGCTCCTTGGCATCGTTGATGTCGAGCCTCTAAAAGGCAATATTATAATAGAGATGGCTACTAAGCTTGGATTCGCGATAGTTGACCGTATGCTTGGCGGCGAGGGAGAACCTCTTGAAAAGATAAGGGATTTTTCCGAGATCGAAATACTGATAATTCAGCGGGTGATGAATATGTGTGTTGATCTCCTCCGTGAACCGTGGGAGAACGTGGCAGATCTTCATCCGAAGCTTAACAGGATAGAAACCAATCCGCAGTTTGCGCAGATCATCTCACCATCTGAGATGATCTCCATAGTCACACTGAACCTCAAAATAGGCGATGTGGAAGGACTTATGAATATCTGTCTTCCGTATCTGACGCTTGAGCCTGTTATGGACAAGCTCAATACGAAGTACTGGTTTTCAAATATGCAGGAGCATGACGAGCATGTTTCCTCTGATGAGATGGAGTCGCTTATTAAAAGCACTCAGGTTCCCGTCACAGCAATACTTGGTAATTCCACTATCAGCGTGAATGACTTTATTTCACTGCAGAATGGTGATATTATAAGACTTGACAGGAAGGCCGATGATGAGCTGGATGTCTATGTCGGAGCTATCAAAAAATTCAACGCGCTTCCCGGTACCTACGATAACAAGTACGCAGTCCGGGTAACAAATGTGATTCGAGAGGAAGAAGGTTAGGATGGGAGATACTACGATATCTCAGGATGAGATCGACGCGCTCCTTAAAACTTCGAATAACGGCGGAGGTGCGGCAGCACCTGGTGCAGAAGGAGTAGAAGATCTTACCGAAGAAGAAAAGGATACCATAGGTGAAGTAGCCAACATCAGTATGGGGACTGCCGCTACCACATTATTCTCCCTTGTAAATAAAAAGGTCGAGATTTCTACACCTGTAGTTTCTCTGGCACGATGGGATGACATCGTAAATATGTATGTACGTCCCTGTGTCATGGTCAAGATCAGTTATACCAAGGGCCTTAATGGCAGCAACATCCTTATCCTGAAGGAAAATGATGTAAAAATAATCACTGACCTTATGATGGGTGGAGATGGCTCAAATGTGGACGGTGAGATCACAGAACTTCATCTTTCAGCTATTTCTGAGGCTATGAATCAGATGATGGGATCCGCTTCGACAGCGCTTTCATCAATGCTGAATATGGTGGTTGATATATCGCCACCGCAGTCAGACCTTATTGATCTTCAGGAACAGGTCAATGGAGGAGATATAGAGGCCTTCCTGAACGGGACCTTTGTAATGATAGAGTTTAAGATGCTGATCGGTGATCTGGTGGACTCAAAGATGATGCAGCTGTATCCTATCAGTCTTGCAAAGGAAATGTGTTCACTGGTGTCAAGTAATATGCAGGAGGATTCAAACGCGACAGCAGAGGACTTAAGTTTCAATCCGCAGACTGCGCAGCAGCCACAACAAGCCGTTCAGCCTCAGCCGCAGCCTCAGCAGGCGCCGGTAAATAATGGAGTGTCATATATGCAGAATCCGGGTTCTATGCCGCCACCACCTTCACAGCCTGTAGTAAACAGTACTGTGGATGTACAGGGAGCACAGTTTACACCATTTGTATCAAACATCACTCCTCAGCTGGCTAATGAGAATATTGACCTCATCATGGATGTTCCACTTGAGGTTACTGTCGAGCTCGGGAGAACACATAAATCAATTCATGATATACTTGAGTTTGCGCCGGGTACTATCATTGAGCTTAACAAAATAGCCGGAGAGCCAGTCGATGTGTTAGTAAATGGTAAATATGTAGCAAAAGGTGAGGTAGTCGTCATCGAAGAATCCTTCGGTGTCCGTATTACCGAGATTGTTAAATAGCATAAAATAAACAAATGGAACAAAGGAGATGAACACCAATGGGGAAAAATATTCTTATCTGTGATGATGCAGCGTTCATGAGGATGATGATAAAAGATATCCTTACAAAAAACGGATACAATGTAGTAGGTGAGGCGGAAAATGGTGTAAAGGCTATTGAGATGTACACTGAAACAAAGCCTGATCTTGTACTTATGGATATCACTATGCCTGAGATGGACGGAATCGGAGCGCTGAAGGGAATCCGTGCCAAGGATCCTAACGCAAGCGTTATCATGTGTTCCGCAATGGGACAGCAGGCCATGGTTATCGAAGCCATTCAATCGGGAGCCAAGGATTTTATCGTAAAGCCTTTCCAGGCGGAGCGAGTTCTTGAGGCTGTCAAAAAGGTTATAGGGTGATGTTTTTATCATCCGGCCTTGAAAGCCTCGGACAATTATTAGTCGCGATTCTTATGTTTGTGGTGGTAATAGCTCTGTGCTATTTTACCACCCATTTTATTGCAGGTTATCAGAAAAAAAGACTGTCAGTCGGTAATTTTGCGATAGTAGATACCATGAAGATAGCGAATAACAAGTTCCTGGCCATAATAAAAGCAGGGAAGGATAACTATTATCTGATCGGAGTAGGAAAGGACGAGATTACTTTTATCGACAAAATTGATAAGGAAGATATTAGCGTCAAATCTGATTCAGGCTCAGGTATTCCTGGAAAGAATCCTGATTTTGACAGGTTCAAGGAGATGTTTATGAAATACGCTGGACGCGGAAAGGATAAGACTGACGACTGATGAAGCGTTTTAAGAAAATAATCATTACTGTTCTTATAAGTCTGGGACTCGTATTTTTTTCATCGGCTGTATTTTTATTATGTACTTCTCAGACCGCGTATGCTACATCTACGACAGATACGACTACGTCAGATAACACTACAAACGAGAGAGCCAGGGATGACGGAAAGGCTCAGGTAAATGACGAGTATGGCGGGACCTCTGAGTCACCTAATACTTCTAATGAGTCTACCGGCTCCGGTGCTGGCAGTTTCAGCCTGAACTTCAACGGGGATTCAGGATCGTTAAGCTCTACTGTCAGAATTCTTCTGGTGCTTACAGTCCTTTCTCTGTCACCGGCTATACTTGTTATGATGACGAGCTTTACGCGTGTCATCATAGTGCTTCATTTTGTGCGTCTGGCATTAGGTACGCAGACATCACCTCCAAACCAGGTAATAATTGGTCTTGCTCTTTTTCTTACGCTGTTTATCATGTGGCCGACATTCTCATCGGTTTACAACAAGGCGATTGTGCCATTTGATAAGGGAGAGATCACTCAGGAGCAGGCTTACCAGCGCGGAAAGGAGCCTATCCGTGAGTTTATGTATGGACAGACGCAGTCGAAGGATCTTAACCTCTTCTGCGACATTGCCGGAATCACCTATGATGACTATGATGACGTGCCGATGCATGTCCTTATACCAAGCTTTATCTTAAGTGAGCTTCGTACAGCGTTTATCATGGGATTCCTTATCTATATACCGTTTATTGTAATCGATATGGTAGTAGCGTCAGTGCTTATGTCAATGGGTATGATGATGCTTCCGCCTACGACTATATCGCTGCCATTTAAGATTCTTCTGTTTATTATGGCGGATGGATGGAATTTAGTTATCGGAAGTCTCGTAAAGACATTCCAGTAAGGAGGAAAAATGACTGAAGGTCAGGTCTTGGATGTAATGCGTGACGCTTTCTATAACGTCATTATCTGTTCGGCTCCAATGCTGATTATCTCGCTTGTTGTTGGTCTTATAATCAGTATTTTCCAGACTGTTACATCGATTCAGGAGCAGACGCTTACTTTTCTGCCGAAATTTCTTTCAATTCTTTTGGTG
>JBJELA010000409.1:0-24251 GCA_051878915.1 Candidatus Weimeria sp. | reverse complement strand
CATATTATGAAATTTATTAGTTACTCATAAATTTCATAGTAAAGCCTTTTTCCTTCTTAAGACTCTGTATAAAAGTGTCAATCGATTTCTGATCCATTTGACCTTCCTTATAATTTTTTTAGAAATATATTATACCAGCTCTTTTTATGCTAAAATAAGAATACCTGATAACATTCGGAAAGGACGGTTGATAGCATGGAGAGACTGCTTCCGACAAGTGTGCAGACATTTGAGACTTTAAGAGAGAAGAATATGGTCTATGTGGACAAGACAGGCTATATAGAGAAACTGAGGAGAAAGAGCCGGGAGATTTTCCTGAGCCGTCCTCGGCGTTTCGGAAAGAGCCTGTTTACTTCCACACTGGAGGCGTATTTCCTCGGGAAAAAGGAACTTTTTTCAGGACTTGAGATTTCTGCGATAGAAGAGAAAAAAGGGGATGAGGCTTGGAAGACATACCCTGTAATACCGTTCTATCTGGCAAGCGGAGAGTACAACAGGGATAATGGGCTTGAGGATATTCTGGGCGGAGTCCTGGAAAGCTGCACTGAAAGATACGGATTGACAGGAGATTACACTGTAATAGGAGAGACTTTACCTGGAAGGTTCAGAAGTCTCCTGGAACGATTGTATCAGAAGACTGGAAACCATGTCGTAATTTTAATCGATGAGTACGATAGCCCGCTGCTTAAGGCGGAGGATCCAAACCAGGAAAAGAAAAAAATATCGAGGAGTGGAAGGCGAGAAAAGTGTAATTCCACCATTTTGCAACCGGATTCCGGGTTTGCGCGAGTGACATCTGCATGGCAATTGTTTATCATGATAATCGTTACATGTAACATCAACCGCAGGAAATGGAAATAAATGCTTAAAAGAAAAACTTTTATAGTTTGGTTTGTCGTAATCGTTGTTATAGTATGTATTCTGGATGATAACGGCTGGCAGATTCCTCGTGGTGTGTATGGCGCGGTGATGACGATTCAGCGAAGAGTATTATAATTCTCTGAAGTAATTCTAAGGAAGGTCATATGGATCAGAAATCGATAGGTGCTTTTATACAGAGTCTCAGAAAGGAAAAAGGTCTTACACAGAAAGACCTCGGCAGTATGCTGGGTGTCACCAACAGCACGATAAGCAGATGGGAAAAAGGCGACAGTTTTCCTGATGCCGGGATGTATGAACCTCTTAGTCAGGCTCTTGGTGTGTCTGTAGCTGAACTCCTGTCCGGACGAAGAATGACTGACAGTGAGTACCGGAAGGCTGCAGATGAAAGGATCGTCAGTCTGGCACAGGAAAACGAACATGGAGATACGCCTTATTACCGGATGATCATTGTACTGTCAGGTTTTCTATCAGTGCTCCTTATTACCACTGAATTCCTGCGTCAATCCGGGATAGAATTCTTTGCGTCCTCACAGGTCAAGTACATAGCGGCTTTTTTTGCACTTAGCATGCTGCTGCAGATATGCAGTGGATGTCTATCAGATCTGATTGGCGGAATCAGAAGATTCATGACAGGAAAGTCAGGAAGTACCCTGGTGCCTGAAGAAGTCCGGGCGATGAAAACTGCCGTATTAATAAATGCCGGCACCGGGTGTATTATCAGTATAGTTGCTATGGGTGAGACTGTCAGGTTCTTTCATGGCGCCTCCGGACTGGAGGTTCATGCAATGCAGGCTTTCAGTCCGTTTCTAATATCTTTGCTTATAGATCTGATCCTTGTTGCTATGGCGTACTGCATAGGCAGTGCACCTAAGACAAAGATATTCAGAAGAAGGTCATCAGTTGTCGCCCTCTGCGCTGTATTGACTATCTCATACATTTTTGTTCTGTGCATGATTCAGCTGTACCCTGATGGCAAACTATACGATGATGGATTTTTCATAGCGCAGAATAGCAGATCAGATGGCAATGGGGTTCAGTGTTACTTTAAGACTTTTACTAATAATCCGATAGTAAGTAACAGTGAAGATGCTTTTTCAGAAACCGGACAGATTTTTTTTAACGGCTCAAAACAGAGCTTGCGCGGCGCCTTTTGCAAAAAAAGCAGTTCGCTCTCTGCGCTTAAGAATACCATCGGAGCAGATCTTGATCTTCTGAAAGGCACAGGGTTTGACTGCAGGGATAACCTGGCCGTCAGATGTGGAACAGGGCGGGTAATAAGCATTCATGTGTATCTGTCTGATATCTCTGCTTCCGGGCATCTGATGCATTGTGATGTGCTCTATCCCGTAGCTGCAGTTTCTCCTCGGCAAATGATCGAAACAATTGATACCGAGGATAATGATAACGTCCATATCTCATCATTTGTAACAGCTTACAATGACAAATGCTATCTGATGGATGGAAGATCTGACGATTCGCGTGATGCCTTTATTAATGACAAGGGGATAGTCTATCACCTGAATACTGATATGCCTGAAAAAGATTTAAAAAAATGGATAAACGGACTGTGACTCGTCCGTTTACCCACTGATCAGCTTATGATGTTACAGATTTCTCAGATACTCTCGCCCCTGCCGCGCAGATAATCCAGTACGCCAGCACAGAGCCAGACAATCCCAGTATCACATCATCTATATCACAGCTTCCAACACGCAGCAGGAGCTGAAGGATCTCGATAAGCACCAGAATTATGAGAAGTATCAGCGTATACCTCCTGACGGTTGGTCTGTTAAATCGATAGACGAAATACGCAAGAGGCACAAACATCAGGAAGTTTCCAAAGATGTTTCTTACCGCGATTGTAAACGAAAGCTGACCGGAAGACACCTTCACAATATACGATGAGATACTCCACAGCGGGATAAAGTTTACAAAATGCTCACAGTATTCCTTAAACGAAGCATTACTCCATACAAGCCCCCGCCCGTTCAAAAACAGGATATAGATTAGCGCGGCCAGATAAATGGCAAAGAGTACAACATTAACTGCTGCATTAAACTTTTTTTTCATATCAGCATCCCTCCCTCTACATAAGCAGACTGCTCTGCCGTGTTTGCCGTTGTCGCGCTTACGTCAGATAGCCACAGTGAACATACTGCAACTGACGAAAACATTAATGTCATGAATCTGTTGTTAAATTTTTTTAGAATCATATTTACCTCCATAAAGTTTGCATCGTGATCAAGGTGAATGTCTTCTCCGAATCATTGCCATCCGGTATTACTTAGCTATACATAATCTGTAGAGCTGTGTATCGTTAATTAACTGTTTATAATTTTCTTCTTCAACTAGCTTTTTTTTGAATTTATTATAGTAAGCCGTAAACTCTTCATCGGAATCACCCGGGTTTTCCTTGTAAAACTTATCCATTAAATCAGCATTCATTTTTTGTATCGGGAGAGACTTCATATAAACTTGCTTCTCATAATCCCAATATGCTTCCATATTTTCAAAAGACGAAGACACTTGCTTATATACCTGCTTTGCTTCTTCGTTGACACCTGTCTTTTCAAAACTTTTTTTTAGCTTTGAGACATAACTGTCTACCTCTTCAGATGTCACGCCATAGCCTGATTCAATTGCCCTGGCATATAAGGAGTTATACTCCTTATAGTATTGCGCTGCCAGTTCGAGAGATTTGGCATTAGAGACATTCCTGTTCGACTTATAGAAAGCAGCCCCTTGCGCTAATTCTGCGACTGTCACATTAGCATTCTTATTCTCTCCTTGAAAAACTATTTTCGTTCCAACATTGCTTTCGACTGACTCCCTACTGTCTGCCAAAAGACGCCCATAACTCGTCCAGTCGTTATAAGTATCCTCTTGTGCTGTTACATCATCCATTTCTGCTGACTCGATTAGCATAAACGAACATACAACAACTATTATAATACTGCTCAAAATCTTTTTTTTCATCGAAATTGCCTCCATTTATGAAACATTTAATTTCATCGATACTGATGTCGTTTGCGTGGGTACAAGTGCTCCACTGCAATAAACAGATGCATTAACCGTCCCCGTGATACTATTATCTTTTTTGTACGTTACCGATTCTCTGTTAATCTGTGCGGATGCTGACTCCCAATCAGTACTGTGAATCACCGCATCTTTTTGCCAACTAGTAAAGCTCTTTCCATTAGAGTGCTTACATGTTCCAAAGCTATAAGATGGCTTTGCGGTAGCCCAAGTAGGGTGAAACAGAATTATTCTGGTACGGCTGTTATAATTGACTTTGCTTCCTGCCAAGCTGTAGGTTTCAATATATGTCAGTTTAATCTTTGCTGTTGACCAACCGCCCTCCGGTACTCCAAAGTAAAATGTTTTTGTAGTTTCAACACTCTTTCTCTCTTCTGCTTTGGCTACTTTCTCTATCATTATTATACTAAAGCTAATAGCACACAAACAGGCAATTACCTTAATCATTGTTTTTCTATTTATTATCTTATTCATAATTCTCATCCGCATCACTCACTTTATATTGTAAACTGTACCATATCCGGCAAGATAATTTATGTCTGATACAGCATCAGTATTCGTTATACATACTCTGCATGTCTTATCAGCATTAAATCCGCTTGCTGATCCAGACTCCTTTTTGCCGATGGAAAAATTAAAAGTTTTTCTTTTCGCAATTAGTCCAGAGTTGTATACTTCAACCGTATACTCATGACCTGTATTATTTGCCGTACTATAGTTTCCCCAATAATCCTCTATATGAGCATGCGATACTACTTTCAGTGTGCTACTTGAAATATTAAAAGGTGAAGATGTCACAGAATACTGAACTTTGTAAGAAAAATTATGAGCCGTTGTAGCGGAAAGGGAATTAACTTTACTATGATTTACCTCCCATCTGAAGTATTCGCCTGTCTGCTCATTATAATAATCGATACCATATGGAACGACCACTTCATTATCGATGACTACATAAGAAGACTGCTCCGCCGCGTTTGCCGTTGTCTCGCTTACATTAGATAGCGGCAGTGAAAATACTGCAACTGATGAAAGCACCATCGCCATTAATCCGTTGTTAAATTTTTTTAGAATCATATTTACCTCCATTTCCTACGGTTGGCAATTACATGTAACGATTATCATGATAAACAATTGCCATGCAGATGTCACTCGCGCAAACCGGGAATCGGCTTGCAAAATGGGGGAATTACACTATATTCGCCTTTCACTCTTTTCTTACTAAAAGGTGTACGCAAGGACAGATTGACAAGTATCTATGTGATGTGATACTATTACACATAGATAAATATCAATGTATATGGCAGGAGGTTATTTTCTTGGAAACAGATGATGTTTCACGCATTTGTAAGGCTCTTGGGGATCCGAACAGACTGAAGATCGTGCAAATGCTCTCTGGAAGTGAGAAGTGCGCCTGTGTGATCCTTGCGGAGTTTAATATTACTCAGCCTACCCTATCACATCACATGAAGATCCTCTGTGACAGCGGGCTGGTCAATGTCCGGAAAGAAGGAAAATGGAGCCATTACTCTTTAAACTGTGAAGTGCTGCGGGATTTTAAGCGATTTATCGGCACACTGGATCATGGGGAAGACGCTGGCTGTTCGTGCGAAAAGCACAAGAAAGGTTGAATAAAATGGAAACAAAACAAAAGGCTGGTATCAGTTTTTTTCAGAAATACCTTACGGTATGGGTTCTGCTCTGCATGGCTGCCGGTATTCTGATCGGCCACTTTATTCCGGAAGTTCCGGAAGCGCTTGGACGGATGGAGATTGCCGGGATCTCTGTACCGATTGCTATTCTGATCTGGATCATGATCTATCCTATGATGATCAGGGTGGACTTTCAGAGTGTAAAGGAAGTCGGAAAAAATCCCAGGGGCCTCTTTGTCACATGGATCGTCAACTGGCTGATCAAGCCATTCACTATGTATGGATTTGCCTGGTTTTTTCTTTTTGTCGTATTTAAAAATTTCATTACGCCGGATCTGGCGAATCAGTATCTGGCTGGTGCGGTACTTCTTGGAGCGGCTCCATGTACGGCGATGGTTTTTGTCTGGAGTACACTGGTGAATGGCAATCCGGCCTATACCGTGGTGCAGGTGGCCACAAATGATCTGATTATTCTTTTCGCGTTTGTGCCGATAGTAAAGTTTCTGCTGGGTGTTTCAAAAGTATCTGTACCATATGGTACTCTGTTCGTCAGTGTTTTTCTTTTTGTGGTAATTCCTCTGGCAGGAGGCGTGCTCACCAGAATCGCTGTGACAAGAAAGAAAGGAAAAGACTACCTGGAGAATGTATTTGTCCACAGGTTTGACGGCGCCACAACGGCAGGGCTCCTTCTTACGCTGGTGATCATCTTCAGTTCACAGTCAGAGGTTATCCTCGGAAATCCGTTTCATATAGTACTCATCGCGGTACCGCTGATCATCCAGACCTTTGTTATTTTCTTTATCGCCTATAGTGCGAGCAAGCTGGTCAGGCTGCCGTTTGAGATCGCAGCGCCAGCTGGAATGATCGGGGCATCGAACTTCTTTGAGCTGGCTGTTGCTGTAGCAATCGCCCTGTTTGGGACGACTAGTCCTGCGGCGCTCGCAACTACAGTTGGTGTTCTGACGGAGGTTCCGGTAATGCTTACGCTGGTCAGGATTGCCAACAGGACGAAAGGATGGTTCGCAGATGGCAGATAAGATTGTGGCATTCATCTGTACACACAATGCCTGCCGGAGTCAGATCGCGGAGGCACTGGCAAGAAATGCAGGATTTCAGGGATATTTATTCTACTCAGCAGGATCTTCTCCTCAGGGTGAGATCGATCAGAATGCAGTCCGCATCATGAAAGAAAAGTTCGGCATTGACATGTCATCACAGTATTCAAAGACGATTTCTGACATTCCAGCTCCGGATATTGCCATTTCCATGGGATGTGGTGTGAAATGTCCATATATAGGCAGGGCATTTGATGATGACTGGGGACTTGAGGATCCTACAGGAAAACCGGATGCAGAGTATCTGAAGGTGATCGCTCAGATACAGGAGGAGCTGAAAAAAAGGTTTTACACATAAAAAGCTTACGGCTCCAGATTACTGCGGATTCCGGCCAGCTCCTTCTGAATCAGCTCATCACAGGCAGATAATGCCTGTGGGTGAGCTTTTTTTATGTATGCTCTGATCGCCTCAAGTGAATCGAGGGTATAGCCAGCCATTGCCATGTACGCCTCTGGTGTAGCCGAGTGGGACAATGAGCTTTCCCTCAGAAAATAGTGATAGAGAGGCTCATTCAGGAAGGCGACAGATGGGGATTTCAGCAGGTCAAGGCACTGAAGCGTCCAGAGCTTATCCTCATAGTGCCTGAGATTCTCATCAAAGAGAGGGAGTTCTTCAAAGGAATCGATTTTCCAGATCTTGTTCCATGGGTAACCGCCGCCACAGAGAAGCGGATACATTAAGATTAATTCGTAGAATGCTTCAAATGAAACACTCATCTCCTGATCTTTGAACACATATGAAAAAAGATCTTCCCCGTGATGAATGTACCACCCGTAGATACAGAGGTCAGCGCCTGTGGAGGACATTTTTTCATGGAGCCTGGACAGGCAGTCTGACCCTAAAGCATCATCCGCGTCAAGAAACATCAGATATCTGCCGCTTACATGACGAAGACAGGTATTTCTGGCGGCTGAGACACCCTGATTTTTCTGGGAAAAAACGTGGATCCGCTGATCAAGTGATGCGGCCTCAGACAGGATCTCACCAGAATCGTCAGTAGAACCGTCATCGCAGATCAGCCACTCATAAGAAGAAAACCTCTGTGAGGTCACAGAGGCTATAGTATTTTTCAGATATGGACCTGCGTTATAAACAGGCGTTATTATAGAAATCTCAGGCATTGGATCCTTTCATCATTCATCACAGATGCTGTTTATTTTTTTAACGAGCTTTTCAAAAAGTGAAACGTATTCTCCCGTAATTACAGGCATTGATTCTTCCACCAGATCAAGGTCATAATCATGGGAGATTTCATTTCGCAGGTTTGACATCTTCAGCCATCTGTCATCATCGATAAGTCCGATTTTAAAGGCACGTCTTAAAGTATCTTTCGGAGAGCCTGTAACAAAATCATCAATTCCATAGTACTCGATCATAATATCTTTGACAGTCTTCCATGCGAGCTCAAAGGTGATACAGAATATCGCACCTGTACCGCTCAGGACAAAATCATCAGTCCAGTCACGATCCCGGGCGGACTTTAAAGATTCCAAAGATTTTTTAAAGCTATTGAAACGTTTTTCAAATCTGTATGCCATACTGTTTGATGTCCTCCCTGAGGTTTTTGCTCAATGGTCGGTCTAAGTCTACAAGGTCTGTAGAAAAAAGAGAAGGAATTTCGTAAATGGCATCTCTTAGTCCGTCTATGTCCTGTACTCCGCTGACAGCGATGTCGAAATCACTGTGTGGCATAGCAGTCCCCTTGGCTCTGGAACCAAAAAGAACTGCATGCTTTGCACCATATTGTTTTAACAATATTTTTACGGCATCAAAATATTCGTCCGAAGTCATAGTTACTTTTTAAGGACAACCTTGCAGAACTTCTTCTTGCCCTTGCGGAGAACGAAATCCTTTGAAAAATCATCGCTGCTGTAGGAAGTGTGGATATCGGTTATTTTGTCACCGTTTACAGTAACACCGCCCTGCTCTACTGCCCTGCGGGCCTCGTTTCTCGAACCGGCAAGCTTTGCGGCGACCAGGACACCGACTATATCGATGCTTCCGTCACGGAAATCGGCGTCAGTGATCTGTGCCTCAGGCATATTCTCAGCGGAACCTGTCGTAAACACAGAGATAGCGGCTGACTCGGCCTTCTTTGCCTCGTCCTCGCCGTGAACCATGGAAGTCAGCTCGTGAGCGAGGGTCTTCTTCGCTTCGTTAAGCTGCTCGCCCTCCCACTTGTCCATCTCGTCGATCTGCTCGAGAGGAAGGAAGGTCATCTTGCGAAGGAAGCCGCAGACATCCTGGTCATCCACATTTCTCCAGTACTGGTAAAAATCGTACGGACTCGTCTTATCCGGATCGAGCCAGACAGCGCCGCCTGCGGTCTTACCCATCTTTGTGCCGTCGTGCTTTAACAGGAGGGCGATCGTCATGGCGTAAGCGTCCTTGCCGAGTTTTTTCCTGATAAGCTCAGTTCCGCCGAGCATGTTCGACCACTGGTCATCGCCGCCGAACTCCATGTTGCAGCCGTAGTCCTCGTACAGGCGGAGGAAGTCGTAGCTCTGCATCAGCATGTAGGAAAATTCGAGGAAGGAGAGTCCCTTCTCGAGCCTGTTCACGTAGCATCTCGCACGGAGCATTTCATTGACAGAAAAGCAAGGGCCGATGTCACGCATGAAATCAAGGAAATTCAGGTTCCTCAGCCAGTCGGCGTTGTTCACGATCCTGGCTTTTCCCTCGCCGAATTCGATGAAACGGCTCATCTGCTTCTTGAAGCACTCGACGTTGTGATCGATGGTCTCTACCGTCATCATCTTTCTCATATCGGTACGGCCTGACGGATCACCGATCATGGCTGTGCCGCCGCCCATCAGGGCGATAGGCTTGTTTCCGCCCTGCTGGAGTCTCTTCATCAGTATCATAGCCATGAAGTGGCCTACGTGAAGTGAATCAGCAGTCGGATCGAAACCTATATAAAAAGTAGCTTTTCCGTTATTGATAAGCTCTCTGATCTCTTTTTCATCAGTCACCTGCGCGATCAGGCCGCGGGCAACCAGTTCATCGTATAAAGTCATAATTCCTCCAGAAATAGTATATCATCAGCCCTGAATAAAGCTATATATAACCATTGATAATCATAAAAATTTCCGCATACATGTGCCCATTATAACATAAAAAAATAAAGCATGAAACCCCTTGTCAGCTGAGTGAACAGTAAGAGCAGATTTAAAACATAAATTGTCCGGCTTGCACCGCGCAAAGTACACCCGAAAATATTGACATCGCGTGAAAAAATTTTTATACTACGTTTAACTCAATTGAAAAAGTATGTGTGAGGGAGTAGTTCGCATCCACTGATGTGATCTGTCAACAATCCCGGAGAGCATAGTTATCCACACAGCATGTTGATAACTGATGCGTCACCTGGCAGATATTAAAGAATGAGACTCGTGCATAAAGACTGTAAATGTTGATTTTACGGGCTTTATGCAGGAGTCTTATTTTTTTTAATGCCTTTTCAGACAACGAAAAGTTTCTGTGGATAACTGTTGAAACAGGGCAGATTTCACAAAAGAAATCCTGTTCTGTTCACATAAAAATTGTGGATAAAGTGGACAACTCTGTGGAAGGCTACAGAATTCAAGAAGTTCAGAGTGGATACTTTGTGATTATTCTGTGAAGTGTAATGGAGGCTCAAATGAATGTAGTGGAAATCTTTCTGCTGGGCGTCGGTCTGTCGATGGATGCTCTGGCAGTCGCGGTCTGCAAGGGGCTTGCGATGAGAAAAGTAAACAAAAAACAGTGCCTTGTGATAGCCATTGCTTTCGGTGGATTTCAGTGTCTGATGCCGATAATCGGCTGGTCCTTAGGCATCACCTTTGCCAGGTATATAAAGAGCGTCGATCACTGGATCGCGTTTTTCCTGCTCTTATATATAGGTGGAAAAATGGTTATCGAGGCAATCAGGGAGTGGAATGAAACGCAGACAGTCGATGACTATGATCCGCCGCTCGATATAAAGGAGCTTCTGATGATGGCAGTCGCTACGAGTATTGACGCTCTGGCAGTAGGGGTTACTTTTTCATTTATACCACGCTTCAATATCCTGGGTGCTTCATCGCTTATCGGTATCACGACCTTTGTCATCTCGTACGGCGGCGTATATCTGGGCAATATCTTCGGCTCGAAGTTCGAGAAAAAGGCCGAGCTGGTCGGCGGACTGATACTTATAGCTATTGGAACAAGAACTCTGATAACTCATCTGATGGGACTGGAATAGGAGGATTATTTTTATGAAAAAATTAATTGGAACACTGGCTTTTCTTGTGGCAGGGCTGATAATAGATTCACAGGTTGGCTCAAAATGGTCTGTTTTTACAATTATAATGCTGGTAATCGGATTTGTACTGCTGATAAAAGGAGCCGATTTCTTTGTAGATGGCAGCTCGTCAGTCGCCAGACAGTTTAAGATACCGGGGCTTATAATCGGTATGACAATTGTAGCGATGGGCACTTCTCTTCCGGAGCTTTCTGTTTCGGTGACTTCATCTATAGCAGGCCACAATCAGCTCGCGGTCAGCAATGTCGTCGGATCAAACATATTCAACCTGATGGTAGTGCTTGGAGCATCGGCGCTTTTTTCATCACTCGCGGTAGAGGAGGCTGTTATTAAAATCGATCTTCCTTTCTCTATAATTGCAGCTGCTGTTCTCGCAGTCATGTCGTTTGCCATAGGCAGGATCAACAGAGTCTGCGGTGTTATCCTCCTCGCGATGTTCGCGTTTTTTATCTGTATGATGATAAAGAGAGCTGTGACAGCGAGGAAGACAGCTGCTGAAGAGGCAGAGGAAAAAGAGGTGGACGAGGATATCAGAATCTTCCCGATCTGGCAGTCTCTTGTCTATATAGCCGGCGGTATTGCCTGCATCAAGTTCGGAGGAGATTTTGTTGTAAATTCTTCTGTTACTATCGCGAGATCGTTAGGTGTTACAGAGACGCTTATCGGACTTACTATCGTAGCCTGCGGAACCTCACTTCCTGAGCTTGCGACCTCTATTGCTGCCGCTCGTAAGAATGAACTGGATATGGCTGTCGGAAATGCTATTGGTTCAAATACCTTTAATATTCTTGCGATCCTGGGCATTGCGGCTGTGATCACTCCTGTCGCTGTCTCAATGGAAAATATAATCGACACTATCGTACTCATCGTTTTCTCGATAATAGTCTGGCTGTTCTGCTTCCGTACAAAGAAGCTCGGTAAACCTGCCGGAATTACTATGATGGCGATGTACGCGGTCTATCTCGTATATATCTGCGTCAGGTAATTCTGCCTCTGGCCGGTAATGGCGGAGGTCAGTCCTTATCCTTCGCCTTTTTTTCCTTTATCAGAAGCATGTGAACCTCGCCAAGCGCCAGGTACTTATTGTTTTCGCTCAGCTGCTTGTACATGGTGAGCATCTCATTTTCAGTCCTGGAATAGCTCGCGGGTTCCATGAATCTGTTATCAGTACGCCCGTACAGATAGTCAATGGTCGTATTGAAAAAATCACAGATCTTTATCAGAATATTCGGTTCCGGAAAATGCTTTCTGTTCAGATAGCCGCTCAGCGTAGTCGGAGCTACATTTATCATTTTCGCAAAGTCAAGGCGCTTTATATTTTTCTCCTGCAACAGTGCCGCCAGTCTCTCTGAAAAAATCTTTAAAACAGGATCCGGATCATTTGAGGATGGATTCATTTTCGCCCCTTTCAAATCCGATGACAGTTACAAGAAAAAGAATACAGGAATGCAGCGGAATTTTGCCTTAAATTCGAGAAAGTCGTAGTTTTTTACGGTATTATCCGAGAAACTCGCAGCGGATACATGCCTGTATGATCTTTTTTTTCAATCCATGACGTGAATAGAGTAACAATCCATGAATAAAAATACGTCCATCAAAAGTCAGGTTTTTTTAGTGGAAAAAGGGTTGTCATTTGTTGTATAATAGAATAAGCAGTGGCGGAAACTTGCAAAGGAGGTAATTATATGGGTTTTTTTGATTCGTTGAATGAAGCTGGAAAAGGATTCGTAGAAGCTGCAAAGGATGCTACACGAACCGCAAAACTGAACATCAGACTTAAGAGCCTGGATGATAAGCTTTCAAAGGAATTCGAGAATTTAGGCAGAAAGTATTTTGAAAGCCATAAGGATGATGACTCTGCTGAGAGCAGACGCATTCAGGAGATCTACACCGAGATTGCGGATACTAAGGATGAGCTGGCTGATATCCGTGGCGAGATTGTCTGCCCGAAATGCGGTGAGTATGTGCCGAAGGACGCGAAGTTCTGTCCGAACTGTGGAAATGACATGAATGTCTTTGAGGAGTCTGATACTGTTGATTCAGAAGTCGTGAATGAAGAGGCTTTTGAGGATGAGAATGCTGATAAGACAGATACGACAGATCCTGCAGAGGATGACAAGACAGACGAAAAGCCGGAAGACAAATAATGCTGTTCTGACGGCTGGGTAAATGCGAATCCTGCGTCAGGCGGCGGGGGGAGAGAATGAAGAGGCAGACATCTATTTTTTAAGGAGTTTTAGTTTTGAAGAACAAAGGACCATATTACATTACTACAGCAATTGCATATACTTCGGGAAAGCCGCATATCGGAAATACCTACGAGATCATCCTCGCGGACGCGATAGCCAGATTTAAGAGAAAAGAGGGCTATGACGTATATTTTCAGACCGGATCGGATGAACACGGCCAGAAGATCGAGACCCGCGCCATAGAGGACGGCTGCTCACCGAAGGAGTTTGTCGACAAGACTGCCGCAGAGATCAAGAGACTCTGGGATATGTGCAATACCTCGTATGACAGGTTCATAAGAACTACAGATGAGGATCATGTAAAGTGCGTCCAGAAGATCTTTAAGAAGCTCTATGATCAGGGAGACATCTACAAGGGCTCCTATGACGGTATGTACTGTACGGAGTGTGAGGCGTTTTACACGGCTTCACAGCTTACTGAGGATGGAAAGTGCCCGGTCTGCGGAAGCGACGTGCACCAGATGTCTGAGGAAGCATATTTTTTCAAGATGAGCAAATACGCTCCGAAGCTTATAGACTACATAAATGATCATCCTGAGTTCATCCAGCCGGTTTCGAGGAAGAACGAGATGATGAACAACTTCCTGCTTCCGGGACTTCAGGACCTCTGTGTATCCAGAAGCTCTTTCAAGTGGGGAATCCCGGTGGATTTCGATCCGGGACATGTGGTATATGTGTGGCTTGACGCCCTTTCAAACTATATCACGGGCTTAGGCTATGATCCGGACGGCGAGAGCGGCGAATTATATAAGAAGTACTGGCCGGCGGACCTTCATCTGATCGGAAAGGATATCGTAAGATTCCATACCATCTACTGGCCTATTTTCCTGATGGCTCTCGGTGAGCCGCTTCCAAAGCAGGTATTCGGACATCCGTGGCTCTTACAGGGCGGCGAGAAGATGTCGAAGAGCAAGGGCAACGTCATCTACGCAGATGACATGATCGACCTGTTCGGAGTCGACGCGGTCCGCTATTTCTGTATCCATGAGATGCCTTATGAGAATGACGGAGTCATCACCTGGGAGCTGATGGTCGAGAGATACAATTCAGACCTGGCGAATACACTCGGGAACCTTGTCCAGAGAACGCTTTCGATGTCAAACAAATACTTTGACGGTGTCGTAGCAGACAAGGGAGCCACGGAGCCGGTGGACGATGACCTGAAGTCAGTTATGACACAGGTACGCGATATCTGTATCGATAAAATGGATACGCTCCATGCGGCTGATGCCCTGACAGAGATATTCAGGCTGTTCAAGAGACTGAACAAATACATCGATGAGACAGAGCCGTGGGTTCTCGCGAAGGATGAGGCGAAGTCAGACAGGCTTTCGACTGTACTCTATAATCTTGCTGACGGAATTATCACCGGAGCATCACTGCTCTATCCGTTCCTTCCGGAGACTGCCGAAAGCATTGCGAAGCAGTTTAACACAGAGCTCCGTGATTTCGACGATCTCGATAAGACAGGACTCTATCCTTCAGGCACGAAGGTTGTAGAAAAGCCTGAGATGCTTTTTGCCAGAAAAGACGTGAATGAGATCTTAAAGCAGACAGAGGAGATCACGAAGAAGCAGAAGGAAGAATTCAAAAAGCAGCAGGCAATCGCCCATGAGAACCTGAGAAAGGCCGGAAAGCTTACAGCCGCAAACATGCAGGGAGATAAAAAGACCGGAGAGGTTTCATCCGATGATGAGGAAGAGGCTGTAATAGATGTGGAGAAGAAGCCGCAGATTACCTATGATGATTTCGCGAAGCTTCAGTTCCGGGTAGGAAAAGTCCTGAAGTGTGAGGAGGTTCCGAAGTCGAAGAAGCTTTTATGCTCCCAGGTACAGGTAGGAAGCGATGTCCTTCAGATAGTTTCCGGAATTAAGAAATATTATTCCGCTGAGGAAATGGTTGGAAAGAAGGTAATGGTCCTTACAAATCTCGCGCCTGCAAAGCTTGCCGGCGTAGAGTCACAGGGAATGCTTCTCTGCGCCGAGGACGCAGACGGAAAACTCGCTCTGATAGCGCCTGAGAAGGACATGCCGGCTGGAGCGGAGATTTCATGATATTTGAAAGCCACGCGCATTTTGAGGACAGCGCGTTTGATGATGACAGGGAACAGCTGCTTGCGAAGCTCCACAGCGGCCTTATAGAGACGATCGTCGATGTGGGCTCTACGCTCGAAAGCAGCAGGCAGGCCTTAGAGCTTGCCGGAAGTCATGCCTATATATACGCGGCAGCCGGTATCCATCCGGAGGAGATAAGGGATTTCGGCATACCTGGCCAGATGATTTCTGAAGAAATTGACGGCAGGCCGTGCGAGAATTTTTACCCGGAGGAGATGCCGCCGGAAGAGATGGACTGGGACTTAAATCCTGCTATGCGCGAGATTGCTGAACTGGCTCACGATGACCGCTGCGTCGCGATTGGAGAGATCGGGCTGGATTACTACTGGGTAAAGGATGAAAAGGCCAGAGCCTGGCAGAAGTATTTTTTCAGGGCGCAGCTTGAGCTGGCAGCCGAAATGGGCCTGCCGGTGATAGTGCACTCGAGAGAGGCGGCAGCGGATACTTTTTCGATAATGAAGGAGGCCGTGGCAGACGGCGTCAGGGCAGTGATCCACAGCTATTCGTATTCGCCGGAGCAGGCAGCTGATTATATCGATATGGGCTGCTATATCGGTGTCGGAGGCGTGGTTACTTTTAAGAACGCGAAGAAACTCGTCGAGGTCGTAAGGGAAGTGCCCTTAGAACGGATCCTTGTCGAAACAGACTGTCCTTATATGGCTCCGGAGCCGTTCCGGGGCATGCGGAACGATTCAGGATATCTGCCGTACATCATTAAAAAAATAGCACAGATAAAAGAAGAGACCGAATACAGAGTCATGGAGACTACAAAGGAAAACGGATACGATTTTTACAGGATAAAAAGACCACATAAGGGGAACTGATGCCGGAGTTAGACAGCTATGAAAAAACGATGGAGGTCCTGAACAGATACGACTTCCACTTTAAGAAAAAATACGGACAGAATTTTCTCATAAATCCTCATATACTTGAGGATATTGTAGAAGGCGCTGAGGTCAGCGAGTACGATACCGTTATCGAGATAGGACCGGGGATCGGCGCGCTGACGCAGCATCTGGCGGAGGCAGCAGGCAGAGTCATCTGCATAGAGCTTGATGACAGGCTCGTGCCGATACTCCACGATACGCTTTCCGGCTACGATAATGTTACAATAGTAAATGACGATGTGCTCGAGGTTGACTTCGAGGAGCTTTTTTCCCAGGAAAAAATAACCGCTCCTGTGAAGTTTGTCGCGAATCTGCCATATTACATCACGACGCCGATTATCCTCGGAATTCTGCAGAAGGATATACCATTTGAATCTATTACAGTGATGGTACAGAAAGAGGTTGCCGAAAGGATGCAGGCGAAGCCGGGGACACCTGAATACGGTTCTCTGACGCTTGCGGTTGAGTTCTATACGGAGCCGGAGATACTTTTTACAGTAAAGCCTGAGAATTTCATTCCCAGGCCGAAGGTGGAATCGGCGGTCATAACGCTCCACAGGAAGGAGCTTACAGAAGAGCAGAAAGCGATACAGGGGCCGCTTTTTAAAACAGTCAGAGCGGCGTTTAACCAGCGGCGGAAGACGCTGGTGAATGCTATATATAACGCCGGCATATCTGATCTGTCGAAACAGGAGATGGAAGACGCGATGCGGAATTCCCGCATCACAACAACGTGGCGGGCAGAGGTGTTAACCCTTGATGATTTTATCAGGCTCGCAGAGGTGCTTAAAGTAAAGTAATTGGATATCTCATCTTATAGAACGGAAATAGCCTCTCTTATCCGGTTGATAAACCAGGAGAAGGAGACTCATAGTGAAAAGACGATTCTCCTCTGCAACAAGCTTGAAGAGTATGGAGTTGCCCAGAGGGATGACGCGCTGATAGGATATGCCTGCTTTGTCAGGGGTGAATATTACTATCATAAGAATGATATCCTCAGTTTTTACCGCGAGATGCTCAAGTGCATGGAGCCGTTAGAGCGGATTGGTGAGTGGGGTTATCTGGCGATGGCGGACAATATGCTCGGCATAATGTCACTAAACCGCGGAAACGCGCCATTCGCGCTCGATTATTATTATAAGGCGGACTCTATCTGCAAGGAGTACAGCCTGCCTGATATCGAGTGGGTTATCCAGATGAATATGGGAGCTCTTTTTCTGTCAGTCGGCAGTCCGGAGGAGGCAATAAACCGCTATGACGCGGCTTATGAGTATATACTTGCCCACAAGGACGATATGTCTGAATTCAGACAGTCCCTGACTGCAGCGGCTGTCGGGCTCGGCAGAGGCTATATGGAGAACGGCGACCTCGAAAAGGCATCGAGATACGAAGCGATAATTGAACTGCAGTGCAAGCCGTTCCTGTCAAAAAGCGAGGAGATAAACGTCTACAGTTTCCTTGCGAGATTTTATAACGAAAAGAAGGATACTGAAAACAAAAATAAATCCATAAAGAAAGTAATAGAAGCCTTTTCATCAGACATTCCGATAATGGATTTTTTCGATGATCTGTATGATTTTTTAAGCCTGCTGTTAGAGACGGAGGATTATACAACTTTTTCAAGCCTTGTTGCTCCTATAAACGGTATTGTCAATAAGACCTCGATCAAAAACATGCAGCAGAAGCTTCTGGACCTGCTGCTTAAATTCTACAAGGCTATAGGAGACAAAAAAAGCTACATACAATCAGCGGTCAGGTATTACGAGAATGAAAACTCGATGTCACACGAGAATGATCTGATGATAAAGAGCATGATAAAGCTCCGCCAGAGCTTTTACAGACTCTCGAAGGAGAACAGCAAGATAACCGCGAGAAGCCGCTCGCTTGAGAGAAAAAGCGAGACTGATCCTCTTACAGGCATGTATAACAGGTTCAGGCTGAATAAATACGCGGAGACAGCTTTCAAAAAGGCAGTCGATAATCATACGGGACTTGCTGTTGAGATCCTCGACATTGATTTTTTCAAGGAATACAATGATAACTACGGGCACCAGGCCGGCGACAGAGTAATAAAATACATCGCGGATTCCATGAAGAAGCTTCAGAAGGACAACAATATTTTCGCGGCCAGGTACGGCGGCGACGAATTTGTGCTGATTTATGAGGGCTACACGAGGGAAGAGGTCTTTGACCTGGCAAAGCAGCTGAAACGGATCATTAATTCAGGCCGTGTAGAGCACAGATATTCACGAACGAGCACAAAGTACGTGACGATCTCTCAGGGCATTTTCTGGGGGATACCGGAGGAAGGAGGAAGTGTCTGGCATTTCCTGCACGAGGCTGACGGCCTCCTCTACAAGGTCAAGACAAAGTCGAGGAACAGCATAATGGTAGGACATCTCCCTATTTATACATCCGGGGACGAGGAGCCGACAGAGGGAGTGCTGGTTACAGAAACTGAAGATGGAGAGTAAGATTTACTACACTTACATAGTCAGGTGCGCTGACAACAGCCTTTATACAGGTTATACAGTAAACCTTAAAAGAAGGCTTAAGCAGCACAACGACGGAAAAAGCGGCGCAAAATATACGAGATCGAGAAGACCGGTGGAGCTGGTTTATTTTGAAAAATTTAACAACCGGCACGACGCGATGTCACGAGAGGCACTGATAAAGCAGCTTGACCATCGGCAGAAGACGGCACTTATAGCCGGCTGGAAACAGGAGAAGGCAGAACATGGAAAGCAGAAGGCGAAGGGTAGCCCTTGAAAAGGCTATAGAAATTATTATTATAATAGCTGTTTTTGCTATGATCTGCGCGGGACTGATAGCAGTAAAGCATTTTGCCTCGAAGACCAGTAAGGATATTGATGTAAAACAGGAAGACATGGTCATGAGTAAGGCGGAGGCCCAGAAGCATCAGATCGCCGTAAGAAGCGTAACGAAGAATGTCGATGCCACCAGGCTGCTCGGAAGAACAGTTCAGTACAGCGTGACTATTTATAACAATACTGATCATGAGATCAAGGACTGGAGCATATCGACAAGCCTGACAAATGAAGGCCAGGTACAGAATGTCATAAACGCGAACTACGAGGAGACTACTGAAAAATTAGTCATTACTCCTGAGAAAAACAACAAGACGATCCACAAAAACGATACCCTGACCTTCGGGATAACACTCAGCAATAAAAAGAACCAGGCGCTTCCGGCGTTTGGATCTATGGTGATAGACGCCAAGCAGAGCGTGAATCCCTCAGAAATGATGGCGTACTGGGCACTTATTATCGCGCTGTTTGCCTGGGCGATCATCACGGCAAGCTTTACCGCAAGCACGATATCGCATAGAAAGCTGTTAGTGCAGAAGGAAATGGATGAAAGAGTCCTTTTCCAGACGATATACACTTTCACGAGTTTCATTGACGCCAAGGATCCTTATACCAGAGGCCACTCGCTTCGGGTAGCCTTTTATGCCAGGGAGCTGGCAAAGGAGATGGGCCTTCCTGAAAACGATGTGAAGAATATATATTATTCAGGACTGATGCATGACGCCGGAAAGATTTCCGTACCGGACGCTGTCCTGAACAAGCCGGGCAAATTAAATGATGATGAATTTCAGCTGATAAAAAGCCATACGACAAACGGAGCCAGGATGCTGCGCAATTATACAGCTATAGACGGACTCAAGGAGGTAGCTCTCTATCACCATGAGAAGTACAATGGAAAAGGCTATCCGACAGGGATTTCCGGCAAAAGCATACCGCTCTATGCGAGGGTTGTCTGTGTGGCAGATTCCTATGACGCAATGTCAAGCAATCGTGTGTACAGGAACAGGCTTACTCAGGAAGAGATCATAGCTGAGCTTGACCGGTGCTCCGGAAGCCAGTTTGATCCGGAGATAGTTCCGTATATGATAGATATGATAAAAACCGGAAAAGCTGATAAGCTCAGGGACGAAGCAGATAATGTGGCACTTTAAGGAGTAGCGATGGGTATTTTTGATAAAATGAGAGAAAAGGCGCAGATCCGCGAGGAAGAGCTTGAGAGAGCAAAAGAGGAAAAGCAGAAGGCGCAGGAAGAGAAGCAGGCGCAGAGAGAGCGCGCAGCAGCCATGAAGCAGGCTTTAAAGGACTCTGACAGACAGAAGAGAGCGGATGAACGCTTTATGAGAGCTGCCATAGAGCAGGGGCGAAGAGCGGCCGCGATAAGAGAGGTTCCTATAGGCTGTGTCATAGTAAGAAACGGACGTATCATAGCAGCCGCCTACAACAGGCGCAATAACGATAAAAGCGTTCTTTCGCACGCTGAGCTTCTTGCGATAAAGGAGGCATGCAGAAAGACCGGCGACTGGCGGCTTGAAGACTGTACTCTTTATGTGACGCTCGAGCCGTGTCCTATGTGCGCCGGAGCGATAGTTCAGGCGAGGATTCCAAGAGTTGTCATAGGAACTCAGAACGCAAAGGCAGGCTGCGCGGGATCGGTTATGAACCTTTTAAAGCAGCCGGGCTTCAATCACCAGTGTGATATCACCTACGATGTGCTTCACGATGACTGCGCGGCTATGATAACGGGATTTTTCAGGCAGCTCCGCGAAGAGAAAAAGATGGCGGAGGAGGATGTCGGCAAGCCTCCGATAAAGATGGACTGATGTACGATAATATTGAGACAAGACACCTGATGCTTCGGATCCTGCGTCCAAAAGACGCGCTGCTTGTATCGGCGTTTTACGGCAGGAATTTCGAAGATTTTGCCAGATTTGAGCCGCTTACGAGAAAACAGTCGCTTTCCACGAGGTACCAGAGGAAGGTGCTTGAACTGGAAGACAGATACAGGGAAGAGAAAAAAAGGATCAGGTATTACATCTTCGAAAAATATAATCCTTTCAAGACCATAGGAACAGTAAGCTTTCGCGAGCTCGATCATGGCCAGACGTCGACTGTAGGATACAAGGTGGACCAGGATTACAGAAGAAGAGGCTATGCGAGGGAGACGCTTGAGACACTGATACCTGAGATTGAAAAGGAATACCGGATCAGATACATAAGGGCTGAGGTGCTTACGACAAATGTGCCGTCCCAGAATCTGCTGACAGGGCTGGGATTTGTCAGAACGGCACTGCTGCCGGGTGGAGCTCATCTGAATGATAAGGATCTGGATGAGTATTTATATATCAGAGAAGATTAAAAGTGCATTTACAAAGTGCACTTTTTATTTTTATAAGAAACCGAGCTTCTGCTGTCGAACTCCTGAAATGATACGTTACCTGAACAGTTAGCTCAACCCAGGCGCCCCTGAGGCACATGAGAAATCCTGCTTAGTGCTGCTTCATTCCTGACCTGACACGGTTCACAGGCACCCATTGCTCAGGACCCAGGTATCAACGCCACTTACTCAGGGCAGCTGTCACCTCAGAAAGCCCTCGAACAGAAATCACCCCGGCATATAGCGGATATTCCGGTACAGGGGACCGCTGAACCCCCGGCTGCTCGGCAAAGCTTATTTTACATTTTTATATCAAGTATGTCAACAAGTACCTTTTTTCCATTGTGTTTTTATGATAAAATGTTACTATTCACGGCATGCATATGTGGGGATTCACGACAGATGCACCTGTGCGGACGGATGAACCACCACATATGCAGTGCCTGTGAATAGTGATGATAGAATATGTCAGGAGGCAAACGATGGGGCTTAATGATACACCGAATGGAGAAAGGATCCAGATCGGTATTTTTGGAAGAAGAAATGCTGGAAAGTCATCACTCTTGAATCTTATTACAGGCCAGCCGATGGCTGTCGTATCAGATGTAAAGGGGACGACTACTGATCCTGTAAGCAAATCGATGGAGCTTCTGCCTATTGGACCGGTTACCTTTATCGATACGCCGGGAATGGATGATTACGGCGAGCTTGGACAGAAAAGAGTAGACCAGGCCAGAAAAGTATTGAGACGTACAGATGTGGCTGTTCTGGTAGTCGGAGCAGACGGTTACGAATTCAGGGCGGAAAAAGAATTTCTGGCCGAGCTTAAAAAGAGAGCGGTACCTTATCTGATCGTGGCAAACAAGGCGGACCTGCTTGGTGACGCGAACAGACATCAGGTCATAAGCGACCTGGCGGATGCCCTGGGTGAGGATCCGGAGAAGATCCTGCTGATAAGCACTGTCGACAATCCTAAGGATAACGGCAATCTGATAAGAAATCAGATAGCAAAGCTTGCGAACGAGCATGTAGATGAAAGAAAGCTGATCTCGGATCTGCTGAAGCCGGATGACCTGGTTGTTCTCGTGATCCCGGTGGATTTCGCGGCACCAAAGGGAAGACTTATCCTCCCTCAGCAGCAGGTGATAAGAGATGTGCTCGACGCGAAGGGCAGAGTCGCCATGGCACAGGTCACGGAGCTCGCGAGTCTCCTTGACAGCTTTAAGAAACCGCCAAGGCTCGTTATCACAGACTCCCAGGCTTTTAAGGAAGTGGCCCGGATAGTTCCGGAGAGCGTACCGCTGACATCATTTTCAATACTTATGAGCAGATACAAGGGTGATCTGCCGCTTCAGACCAGAGGCGCCAGGGAGATTGAAAAGCTTAATGGCGGAGAAAAGATCCTGATCTGTGAGGGATGCACTCATCACAGGCAGTGCGGAGACATTGGTACCCAGAAGCTGCCGAAGTGGATCAGGGAGAAGACCGGAAAGGACTTTGAGTTTGAGTTCACGAGTGGCGGAGATTTTCCGGATGATCTGTCACCATATTCGCTTATTATCCACTGTGGCGGATGCATGCTTCCGGTCAGGGAGATAAGGCACAGACTTGATATGGCGAAAGCTTCCGGAGTGCCTGTAACCAATTACGGAGTAATGATAGCGTACCTGAATGGCATACTTGAAAGAGTGCTGACACCGTTCCAGTCAGAAGAAGTGACGAGAGGTTGAAATGAACGCACAGGACAGAACAGAAGACGCGTTAAGAGCGATGCACATACTGATAGCAAATGCTGAGTTTGAGCCAGGCAGCAATACAAAGATCATCATAGATAAGGATGAGGCGCAGTCTCTTCTAAAGGAGCTTGGCGACTGCCTGTATCAGATGCTTGATGAGAGCGAGCTTACTAAATCGAGCAGGCAGCAGGCTGAGAGGACACAGCAGAAGCAGGCCGACCTGACAGAGGAGAGAGCGAAGAAAAAGGCGGAGGACATCTACGCCGGCTCTCTGATGTATTCGGACCGCGCCCTGAATCTTATCAGTGATATTATTGATGACGCCGAGAAAAGCATCGAAAAAATCCACGCAGATATGATGGAGCAGATCTCGTCTGAGAAGAAAAAAATAAAAACAAACCAGTACGAGCTCAAGGGCCAGCTCTCTGACCTGAAGGATACCCAGAAATACTTAAGGCTTATTGAAGAAGAAAACAAGCGCCTTGAGGAAGAGGAAAAGTCCGGAGAGTTCACAGAGGAGGCTGATCAGCCTTCGTACGCTGACGTAAAACCGGAAATTCACGTAAATCCGGCATTTTTCCAGGGAGGAGAGATACCTTCAGGCACGGTTGCCGACGGAGATGACAGTGAAGACCTCTCAGATAAGATTGAGAGCCAGATAAATCTTGATGATCTGGACCGTGAATACTTCCAGTGGAAGGACGGCGGGGAGTCAAACGAAGAACCAAAGAAAAAAGGACTTTTCGGAGTCTTTAAAAAGTGATACAATTCACAGAACAACTGTTGAAAAAGAATGGAGGCACTAATGAAATTATACGACACCGGTGTGTACATAGCAGACGGTACACAGATAGTTGCCGATGATCAGGAGGCAGCGGCGAAGCTTGCTTCACTTGGTAAAAAAGCTGATAAAGCCAGTGCTGCGCAGGGTACAATGGCGTATGGCATTTTAAAAAGCCATAATACCTCTGACAATATGCACGAACTTCGGATAAAGTTCGACAAGCTGACCAGCCACGATATCACTTATGTAGGAATCATTCAGACCGCGCGCGCGTCAGGTCTTGAGAAATTCCCTATTCCCTATGTACTTACGAA
>JBJELA010000408.1:0-4924 GCA_051878915.1 Candidatus Weimeria sp. | reverse complement strand
TAGTGATCATTTAGTGGGACTGTGTGTTGTCTCATCTGTTCTCATTGCATCCTTCAGTGATAGGGATCCAGGAGGTTTGGTCATCTACTGCTGTCTATCATTTTGGCAGCCCTTTTTGGCTTGGCAATTGCTTCAACACTTCTTATGAGTGATTGCTCAGTGCAACTCTATGGGTCAAGTTGGCGGTATGTCTCAATTTCGCTGATAATAAAAGAAGCAGGAAGGCTTTTGAAGGCCTCGATATAATGCAGCATCGGGATTTTTGCGATGCATATATGAATCAGTATCCAGTCATCTTCATTTCGCTCAAAGATGCCGAAGGACTGACTTTTGAATCAGCATATAATCGGCTTAAGATGCAGATTAGCAATCTGTGCAGAAGGCTAAATCTGCCAGTTGATTCTCATTCAGTCAATAAAAATGACCTGGAGCTTTATCAGAAACTTGAAGAGAGGACAGAAGACCGTGATGAGCTGATGAGTTCGCTTGTGACTATCATGCATATCATGATGGATATCTATGGGAAGAAGACTGTCCTGTTGATCGATGAGTATGATGTTCCTCTGGCAAAAGCCGAGACAAACGGGTATTACCACGAGATGCTGGATGTGATCCGTGGACTTCTTTCTACTTCGCTAAAAACCAATGACTGCCTGTACAAGGCCGTAGTGACCGGATGTCTCCGTATCCCTAAGGAGAGTATTTTTACAGGAGTAAATAATTTTTCATCATTCTCTGTCCTTGATGACAGGTTTTCAAAGAGTTTCGGATTTACTCCTGAAGAAGTGGACCTGATGCTGGAGCGGTACGGACTCTCAGAGAAATCATCCTTGATAAAAAAGTGGTATGATGGATATCATTTTGGAAAAAGTGAAATATTCTGCCCATGGGATGTGATCTGCTATATGGCTGATCTGCTACATGATAAAGATGCTCAGCCAAAGGATTACTGGGAGAATACCAGCAGCAATGATGCGATCAGGAAGTTCTTCGATCTTGAAGACACCACTAATGTATCAGATAACTTTGAGACACTGCTCAATGGTGGGACTATCACTGCAGAGGTGACAGATGCACTATCCTATGATAATGCATACGAAAAAGAAGAAAATCTCTGGAGTATCCTGTTGATGACCGGATATGTGACTACAGTCGGAGACTCTGGTGATGGGAAGAAAGCCGATGACAGGACTCAGCTGCAGCTGAAGATCCCGAATATGGAGATTTCAGATATTTTCAGATCAGCGGTAGTCGAGCATTTCAAAAAGACAGCGGATCAGTCGCAGATTCTTTCGCTGATGCATGCTTTATGGAATGAGGATACTGACAAAGCCACAGAAATCCTGACAGATCTTCTGTGGAATACGATCAGCTTCATGGATTATGGAGAGGACTACTACCATGCCTTTCTGACAGGTGTATTTGTCGGTCGTGGCGGATATGCCGTGAAGTCTAATAAAGAGCAGGGCGAAGGCCGTCTGGATATCGAAGTCCGCGACAGACCGAATCGCCGTGCGATAGTAATAGAGGCCAAGGTATCGGAAAGCCGCGAAAGAATGGAATACTGGTGTCAGGATGCCCTGGACCAGATCCATAAAAAGGGATATGTAAACGACCGCGAAGAGACTTTCTACGGCTACAGACAGATTCTCTGCTATGGTATCGCTTTTTATAAGAAGGAAGCACTGGTGAAGAACTGAGGTATAGACATTTATTGCAGACATAATGCCTCTGTATGCCAACCACGCGATTCTTAATCATCCCACAAAGGATACTGTTCCAACTCACCAATCAACAGCACACCCAACTCAAAATACATCAGCTATCGGCTGCCAGTGCTCATCTGCCATATCTTCACAGAAGGAATGGCCCTTCGCTTTTCCTAATTTATATTAACACAAGCTTAACATCCTTGCATAACTATTTTCTGAATCCTCCGTGACAATGATTGTTCCCGCCCGAATAAGACGCTCAATTCTTCTGGCAAACCACCAATAGTAAGCTCCAAGCTGATAGCGGCAGAGAATATCTCCAATCATTTTTCCTTCTCTAATCGGCCCGTCTGACAGTTCATTCCAGATCAAAAAATCATAAAAATTTTCCGGTACACTTATGACACTTCCATTTATCACAGCTCTCAGTGGGCTGTTTTCTTCAGTGAGTTTTCTCCACTTCTGTGCGTAGAATCCCACCTCCTGACTGGTCAGTATTTTTTCATAAGATAGGAAAGCAGCGAATTCCTCTGCAGACACATCACTCCAACCTGAACAGACGTAAAGCCCTGACTTGCTTATCACATATTCTGGAAGTTTGACAACATGGATTTCATTATGATAATTCTGCATCAACTGACACAAGCTATAAAAACCGCAAATAGAATAAGGTAGATCACTGTACCATATGCGAACTTCCTCATCGTTATCGAAAAATTTTTTCAAACGCTTCAACTCATTTGAATATTTCTCTCCTCTGGTCTTTAGCGCGTCTGTTACCTGGTCACTAACCTCGTATGCATTCTGGCTGTACATGGAAAAAATAAGATTTTCCCTGTATCTGCTATCGATAGGATCCTTTATATCGCCTATATCAAGCATAAAGTCAAGACAGACAACTTCTTCTGGTGTCCCCTGCATAAATCCAGTAAACGGTACCTTCGCTGGTATCTCAACACCTGGTCTTTTAAATACAGATGCAGGTCCGTCCAAGTGCCCATTTTGTGTCAGTTTTAAGCACTTTGCCGCATTCATTGATTCTGCTTCATTCTCACCAAATAAGACTTCGATCATGCATGATTTCCTATCTTTTAACTACTAAAACCAGCCTGCTCCCCGACGTATCTTCAAGAAAAATCCGATATTAAATTCTCATCGCATATTTTTTTTAATTGAGACGCGTCTACACCATTTTGAGATTCTGTTGTCGTGGTGTCGTTGCCATCATTCGTTACAGATTCCGGGCTGCTCGACTGCACTGATAATCCTGCTGTACTAATGGCTAAAGCATAAAATTGTGGAACGACAGACTCCTTTGCCCGCCTTCTTGGCCTTATAAAGCTCCTCATCTGCCCTGTGATAGACCTCATTGTAGCTCACCTCTCCTTTTCTGTAAGTATTCTGATCTATGATCACGATACCTGCTGACATGGATGTCAGACTTCCACAGGGTCTGTCAGAGAGAGCTTTTTTATATCCTTTTATCAGTTTTCTTCCACGTTCCATTGCCACGTCCTTCTCGACCAATCCTGGAAAAAACATACAGAATTCATCTCCTCCTATCCTTCCGATCCAGCCATTTTTTCCATTGGCTTTGAGGACAGTGGCCAGCTCTATCAGTACGTTGTCCCCCTCCTGGTGACCGAATCTGTCGTTTACCTGTTTGAAGTTATCCAGATCGATCATAAAAAATGAACCTGTCATCTGTTCAGAAAGTGCATCCGTGACCTTTTCCTCGAACCAGAGTCTGTTATGAACGCCTGTAAGGGAATCCGTGATCGCAGTCTTCTCGACCATCTCAAGGTATCTGACGTGATCTGTCATGTCGATGATCATGACTATTTTGCCGATAACTATATTTTTCTCTCTGATATTCTCAGACCTGAACTCGTATGTCCTGTCTCCTATCGTAAGCCGGTTGTCCTCAGCCGAAAGTCCCTCTTCAAGAAGGGTAATATGCTCCACACTATCGTGATCTGAAAACTCTCCGATGATCTCCTGGCTGGCTTCATTGTGATACATAATCCTGTCCGCAAAGTCTATGATCACTATTCCTTCATCTCCGCGGTTTATCGCGTTTATCATTGATACAGAGACTGAATCCAGATATGAGTACCTCCCGAAAGCCATACCCATACATACGCCTACTCCGGCCACACCTATGGCAGGCATCTCATAATCTCCGAAGATACCTGAGATTTTGATGATGAATGGCAGCCAGCAGAATATCACTACTCCGAGCAGGTATTGGAGTCTCTTCTTCTGAAACGGGTTATTTTTCTTAATGCCCTTCAGACCGCAGAACACGCAGAAGGCACAGGATAGCGCACCATATATCACATACAGGTAAAACAGAGGCCCATATTCAATGATTTTCATAGTAGGGAACGGACCGCTCCTGTCCATCCTGACACCCTTGTAGATCAGGTGGTTTTTATCCCAGGTAAAAATACCCCACATCACGATGACAGAGACCGCGCTCTGAACAAAGTAAATCCACTTCGGGATCTTCAGATGAAGCAGCTCCTGTATTGAAAAAAGCATACCTATAAAGACCAGAAGAAGTCCTAAATACTGCATTTTGGTAGATGTGATGGCTCCTCCGAGCGAGTCAGTTGTGATTTCGCACAGAAAACCGAAAATGTAGAAAATTCCTGACATGATGAAAAACGATACCGCCACCTGCGCTCTGGACGGCGTCGCTGACAGTACGTATATAAGCGTAAGAAAAGTAACCGCGAGTGCGGCCACATGAATTCCTATATAGATTCCTTCCATTATTTCCCTCCTGGGCTGTACTTTGACACGTATGACAGGGTTTAATCCATCATCAGACCGCGGTCAATATTTTACCACTTTTCATATAACTGGTCTATAAAAAACATCCTTCTCACCTGAACACTGCGTATTTGTGCGGTTTTACTGTCGAAATCGAAAATTATTCCGGATTCTGATGATGTAAAGGTCAAAATGTTCTATAATAGTAACAGCTGTATCCAAAAAGGATACGATCCTGAGGGGTGGAGTCCAAAGGAGAAAAAATGTTAAAAGAAGACGCTCTCGCTTCAAGTCAGTATAAAAAAATGACCGGCACTCCCGTCGGTAAGCTTATTGCAACTCTTGCCGTCCCGACTACGATCAGCATGCTCGTCACGAATATCTACAATACCACTGACACTTTTTTTGTAAGCCAGATCGGCACATCGGCCTCT
>JBJELA010000407.1:0-4939 GCA_051878915.1 Candidatus Weimeria sp. | reverse complement strand
GGCAGCGGCAGCAGCTTCCTCTTTTTCTTCCTCTGTAGCAATCTCCTTATTGTACAGAGGAGCATAGTAACCGAACTTATCCTTGTACTTGGCCTTGCAGCCGATTACGAAGAAGATTCCGATTATGAACCAGCCTCCTGCGATACCCCACTCCTGTGGCATCAGAGCAGCGCCTGAACCAGGAATGATATAGAGAAGAAGCATAAGTCCCGACATGATCACGGCAAGAGTACCGCAGAGCATACCGTTTTTTACTTTATACGGACGAACCATTGTAGGCTCTTTTTTCCTCAGGATAAGGAATGAAAGAGATACCATGCAGTAGGCAAGGACACAGCCGAAGTTACCTGCGTCTGAAACCCAGACAAGCATCTGTCTTCCAGCGAATGGAGCGAGCATGCTGAGGATTCCGATAAGCCAGATGGCTACTGTAGGTGTCTTGTACTTAGGATGAAGCTTCTTGAAGACCTTTGGTACCATGTATGACTCAGCCATAGAATAGATAGCACGGCTGCCGCCAAGCATGAATGAGTTCCAGCTGGTGATGATTCCGCACATACCGGCGATGATGATTACCTTTGACATCGCCTCACTGTGGAAAGCCTTTGCCATAGCATCTGCTGTAACGAGACCTGTCCCTGCATATGAGGTGGCGATTGCACCCTTATCCATTACGAAGCCTACAGCAAAAATTACAAGAGCGTAGAAGCTGATTGCAAGAATGATAGAGAGAAGAAGCATTTTTCCAATCTTCTTTAACGGAACATTGATCTCCTCAGCGGCCTGCGGGATTACATCGAATCCAATGAAGAAGAACGGGCTGACAGCGGCGACACCGATTATATTCTTTAAAATAGTGCCTGTCGAGCCTCCCTCGAATATCTGTCCGTCCAGGTTTGACGGAGTTCCGGTAAACAGTGATGCTACAACCAGGGCAATTCCTGCTGCACCAATAGCTACTGTAAGGATTGTCTGAAGGATAGCTGCTGTCTTTGCGCCGAGGATATTTATTATTGTAATAAAGAAAGCGAAGACAACTGCCACTGCAACCCACGAAGCATAGATATCAAATCCTGCTACTGTGTACATGTAGCCCTTCAGGAATCCAGGCCACAGATATGAGATGATCGTCGGGAAAGCGCAGGCCTCGAAGCATACAACGCTGACATATCCGAGGATGATGGCCCAGGTACATACGAATGATCCGTAAGGTCCCATCGCTCTCATACTGAAAACGTGCTCACCGCCGCACTCAGGCATGGCCGGTGTAAGCTCTGCATAGGTAAGTCCTATGAAAAATATCATGACGCCGCCAAGAAGGAATCCAAGCATGGCGCCGATTACACCGCCCTTGTCAATCCAGCTTCCGCTTTGTACTACCCATCCCCATCCAATCATGGCTCCGAAGGCAATTACCAGAATATCCCAGGAGCTGAATACTTTATCGAATTGTGACTTTTTTTCTGCCATAGTACACTACCTCTACTTTTCTTCAAGCATTTCAACCATCATCAGCAGATACTGAGCTGTCTTTTCCCAGCCAAGAACACTGCTGTCTATTAAGAGATGGCGTCCCTTTCTGTCACCTCTGTATGTCCCGGTGATATACTTGTGTCTGGAATGATTCTGTTCATCGTTGTATGAGATGATCTCTTCAGCCTTTTTCTGGTTTACTTTTTCCTGTTCCATAACCGAACGGACTCTTGTTTCCAGTGGAGCATAAATAAATACGTTTAGTACATCATCTCTATCCTGAAGGATATAGTTTCCGCTTCGTCCGATGATGATGCAGGAGGATTTCTCCGCCATATCATGGATTACCTGGAACTGTGCTGAAATAACACGGTTGGTGAGGTTTGCGTACCTTGGTCCAAGAGTCGTGTCGAAAGAATAATGTACATTTTTCTCCTTATCGGCCTTCTCTACCAGATCCTTTTCTACTCCGATCCTTGCTACTACGCTGTCTACGAGATCTCTGTCGTAATACTCAAATCCAAGCGCGGAAGCGAGCATTTTTCCTATCTGAGGTCCTCCAGCTCCGTATTCACAGCCTATCGTAATGACTAAATGCTTCATACGGGGTCTCCTTTCTTACTTTTCCTGAAAAAATAAAAGAAACCGCCAGATTCTTCCTCTGACGGCTTCTTTGCCTATGTATGTAGTAAAATTAAGTTGTATCAGCACATAAGTGGCTTATCCCAAAGGTGAAGCTTGGTTCCGATGCCTTCCTTTACGGCCTTCTCGTAGCATACTGTAGCCCATGCTACATCCTCTACAGGCATACCACCTACAGAGTAAATGATGATCTCATCATCTGTTTCTCTGCCCTTCTGCTTTCCATTGATGATCTTTCCGACATCCTTGATATCGTCATCTGTGATCAGACCCTCATGCTCCATATCCATGAACTTTGTTCCGACCATTGTGACATTTCCGTATGTAGGATATGGGAACTCTGAAGCCCATGCCTTGTAAAGTCCAAGTGCGTCAACAGCAAGTGTGCAGTCCTTTACGAGGAAGTCCTTGTCGAACTCAACTCCGCCAGGGCAGGCGATTGTTGCGCCAGGCTTAACCCATTCCTTCTCAACCTTTGGATATTTGCTTAAATCATGACCGCTTGTAGCAGCGAATCCAATGACATCTGAATCTCTTACGCACTCCTCAAGAGTTGAAACTGACTCAACCTTGACATTCGGATACTTCTCCTTGGCGAACTCAGTGAACTCGTCGATACCCTTCTGGCTTCTTCCTTTTACTTTTACAAGCTCGATCTCAGGGCAGGCATCCATAATTGCCTCAAATGTTGTTCTTCCGATAACTCCAGGTCCGCAGATTCCGGCGATCTTTGAATCCTTTCTTGCCAGGTGTCTTAATCCGGCACCTGCTGTAGCTCCTGTACGGTAAGCTGAAAGAAGGTTTGCTGACATAAATGCCTTCGGAGCTCCTGTATCCTTATCTGTAAGTGTGAACATCAGGATAGAACGAGGAAGGCCCTTCTTCTTGTTCTCCATATTTGATCCATACCACTTGACACCGGCATTGTCGAATGGCGCACCGATGTAAGCCGGCATAGCCATGAATCTTCTGTCTTCTCCCTTTCCTGATGGCATCTCAGGGAATGGTGACTCGGTAGGGAATGCAAGCTTTGTACCATGTGAATAGTGGTTCTCGCCGCCCATCATGAAGTCTCCTAAGTCAAGGAGCTTTAAAACCTCTTCCATAGCGTCTACACAGCCGTGCATATCTGTAACACCGGCCTTAACCATGTCTTCTTCGTTTAAAAACAAGAAATCAACTGCTGGGTATTCACTCATTTGTTATGCCTCCTAATAATACTTTGCAAAAACTTCTTAAAAAAGAAAAAAGTCACAGAGCTGGCTGTTCCAGGCTTCTGCGACATCTTTGTCTTTTACTTGTTTTATTTGCTCATATTTTGTCATTTTATCTATAACAATTATTGTATAAATCGGTACCACTTTTCAAAAAACAGTTCCTCTTTCATTTTTATGTGTTATCATGAACATGTTACAATCATATCTGGAGTTCTTAATGGAAAATAAAAACTGGAAAAGAGAAAAGCTGAGAGCTACCCAGCCCTTTTTTGTCCTCTCAAGTGACGAGTTCATTCAGGAATCGTACAGGCAGATGGGTATATCTCATTTTTACATGATAAGAAAAAAGAAAAATACTCCGCTTCGTGCCGTTCCTGATGGCTGTATTGACTTTATCTTTGATTATAGTGATGACGGGATGAAGGCGTTCGTAAGGGGAACGCCGCTTACCCTTGAGCATAATATTCTGACTGATTCCACCGACCTTTTCGGTGTCAGGTTTCTGCCGGGAACTCATCCCACCGGACTTAAGCTGCGCCAGAAGGATCTGATAGGAGTAAGCCATGCTCTGGAGGAATACTATCCGGAAAGCTTTGATTTCAAGGGACTGTCGGAGCAGAGTGAATTTCTCGACAGGGTCCGTTTCTTTTTAAAGGAATACACCAGACTTGAAAAAAAACAGCCCAAGCCTTTCGGTAAAGAGGCTTTGTTTGATGCCGTCTGTGACATTATCTACCACGCCGACGGTCAGATAAGGATTTCAGATCTCGCCGTCGAAACCAGCTACAGTGAGAGATACATCAGAAAGGTTTTCATGGAGGAAATGGGGTTCTCACCGAAAACCTTCTGCAATATTCTCCGTCTTCAGCGCGCGATCGAATTCATCAATTATGGATACGACGAGAAGGCTGCTGACTGGGCGACCGACCTGGGATATTATGATCAGTCGCAGTGCATAAGGGATTTCAAGCACTACCTCGGCATGACACCTATGCAGTACAAAAAGCTGATAAACGAAGGCGACTATCACAAGAGGGCTGTCTATGCACATGATATAGGGCTTAATCTGTGATACTTAGTACCGAAAAATACTATATTTTTTATATTCCACTATCAGTCTTTTTATTTGCCGTAGTCTTTTTCTCTTTGCGGCATCTGTGGTGTTCCCCATCATCAGGTCAGTGACTGCATATCAGTCCTCTTTTTTGTCATCATCTTTGTCTTCAACTTTGTCTTCGGATTCTTCGTCTATGTGTATCCACTGGTATCCGTGTTCGGTGCCCGGATCAAATGATCTGACATATAAAAATTTGCGGATAGCAAAAATCCCCGCTATGGCAGCCACGCCGAACACGAGCTCTATGCCGCTCCCGCTGTCAAGCACCATATGCCTGGCGATCGAAAAGAGCAGCACCTCAAGAGCGGCTCCCGGAGTGTGCCGGATAAGCATCCTGATGAACTCGATACCAATAACGAGGTTAAAGGCATGTTCCAGAAACACATGAAAGGTGTAGTCGTTCGAGTTGTCGAGAAGTGACGGCATATCCTTAAAGGGTAGTGTCAAATAAGCTATGAAAAACCTGGGCCGAAAAAAATGGCCCACATTG
>JBJELA010000406.1:0-4946 GCA_051878915.1 Candidatus Weimeria sp. | reverse complement strand
TCTACCAGACTGCTGCCTAGTGGAAGGTGTCCAACTTGTTATTGCAATTTACGAAAAACATTCGATATATGGCGCAGAGATCATTAAAAAGACTATAACCAATGTTGAAGAAAAGGGGTATTGTGAAGTCGCATACAATATTGCCCGGTATCACCATGAGCGATATGACGGCAAAGGTTATCCTGATGGCCTTAAGGGCACAGATATACCTCTCGAAGCGAGGATAATGGCATTGGCAGATGTCTATGACGCACTTGTTTCCAAAAGAGTATATAAGGATGCTTTTCCAAAGGAAAAGGCAATACAGATTATAAAAGAAGGCAGCGGCTCTCAGTTTGATCCTGAGCTGGTCCCGATTTTTCTTGACTGCATTAAGTGATCATTCTGGCGTTATCTATATGCGATTCCACGGATCTTTTTTTTAACTGGGGCTGTTTCATGAAAAAAATACATAAAACAGTTGAAAGGAACAGATAGAAATGACATTTGACCAGTTAAAATACGCAGTAATAATAGCAGAAAAGGGCAATATAACAGAAGCCGCAAAATCACTTTTTCTAGCGCAGCCCAGTCTGAGCGCCTCAATCCATGAACTCGAAAAAGAAATCGGTATTGAAATTTTCTGCCGTACAAATCGTGGAGTGACTGTGACACGTGACGGCGAAAAATTCTTAGGCTATGCCAGACAGGTAGTCGAACAGATGGGACTGTTAGAAGAGCAGTATCTCGGGGAAAAGCCACTTCGTCACCAGTTCTGTGTCTCAACCCAGCATTATTCCTTTGCTGTAAAGGCTTTTTCGGAGCTTATCCGGCAATACGGTGGAGAGGAATATGATTTCCGCATCAGGGAGACAAAAACCTGGGAGATCATCGAAGATGTATCAATGCTCAGAAGTTCAATAGGGATACTCTATTTCAACAAATTTAACAAAGAGGTCCTGAAGAAAACCCTGCTGGAACATTCTCTTAAATTTTACCCGCTTTTCACGGCGAAGCCGCATGTTTTCATCGGGATATCAAATCCTCTTTCCAGAAAAAAGAAGATTGAGCTGAAGGATCTGGATAAGTACCCGAGACTTTCGTATGAACAGGGAGAGCACAATTCGTTTTATTTTTCAGAGGAAATACTGAGCACCAGACACTGCAGCAAGGACATAATGGTAAGTGACCGCGCCACCCTTTTTAATCTTCTGATAGGCCTCAATGGCTATACGATCTGCAGCGGCGTCATTAATAAGGACCTGAACGGTGAAAATATCATCGCAAGGCCGCTCGATGTAGATGATGAGATGAATATCGGCTATATCCTTCCGGCCAGAAGCAAGCCCGGATATTTTACATCAGATTATATAGAGCTTTTGAAGCTTTATGCCAGACAGTCATAGGATATGACTATGGCTGATACATAATAATAAATATTTTTCATGTCAGTCCGGTTAGTATAAACTCTTATCTGTTAAGAAAAGCAAAGCTTGCAGGAGGTTTGACATGAAATATACTGTAACTGGATTTCCAAGGATCGGAGAAAAAAGAGAATTAAAATTTGCTGCTGAAAAATATTTCAGGCATGAGATCTCTGCTGAAGAATTAAAGCTGACTGCAAAGGAATTACGTCTTAAAAACTACAGAAAAATCTCAGAAGCAGGCTGCGATACTGTTCCGGTAAATGATTTTTCTTTCTATGACGGGATGCTTGATACTGCATTTATGCTGAATGCCATCCCGGATAGATTTAAGGATCTCGGTCTTAACAGGCTCGACACATATTTTGCGGCTGCAAGAGGCTATCAGGATAACGGCATTGACGCAAAGGCTCTTGCCATGAAAAAATGGTTTAATACCAACTACCACTATATGGTGCCTGAGCTGGAAGCTGATACTGACATAAGGCTGAGTGACGAATATCTGAGTGCGATACTGAAGGAAGCGGTGGATGCGCATATCAACGCGCGTCCGGTAATAATCGGACCGTTTACTTTTCTTATGCTTTCACACAACAATGGCTGCACAAAGGATATTACGGGCGCGTTATCAGAGGCGTATGCGGAGATTTTCTCTCTCCTGAAGAAATATGATATCAGGATCGTTCAGTTCGACGAGCCGTATCTCGGGTATGATCTGGACGATTCACAGATTACACTTTTCCATGATCTCTACGATACGATCTTAAAAAACAAAGGCGGCATAAAGGTGCTTCTTACGACATATTTCGGGGATATCCGTGACTGCTACAGTGAAGTGATGTCACTTCCATTTGATGCCGTACAGATGGATTTTATCGAAGGCATTAAGTCACTTGATCTCCTGAAGGAATATGGATTTCCTGATGATAAAACACTCTATGCCGGAGTCATCAACGGAAAAAATGTCTGGAAAGCAGATTATACAAAGAAGAGTTCGCTGATAAATGAGATTAAAAAATATGCGGCTCACGTCGAGCTTACTACTTCATGCTCACTTCTTCATGTACCATACACCTTACAGTCAGAGGAGAAGATGGAAGGCAGTGTAAAGGCAAGACTGTCATACGCTTATGAAAAATTAGATGAATTAAGGGATTTATCTCTTATATGCGGCAGCAGTGACAGTGATCAGGCCGCAAAGATCATTTCAGACAATCAGAAAGCGATAAATGAGAATCCCCTGCTTCATGACAGCAGCGTAACTGACCGTGTCAGTAATCTGTCCGAAGATGATTTCATCAGAAAGCCGGACAGAAACAGGCGGCTTGAGATCCAGCACAAGGAATTTAATCTTCCGCTCTTTCCGACTACGACGATAGGCTCTTTCCCTCAGACGAAGGAAGTACGTTCCATCCGCGCGAAATACAGGAAGGGAGAGATATCTGAAGAAGCGTATAAAAATCAGATAAAGGCATACATAAAGGACTGCATAAAGCTGCAGGAGGAGATCGGCCTGGATGTCCTTGTGCACGGAGAATATGAAAGAAACGACATGGTCGAATATTTCGGAGAGCATTTTAACGGATTTATATTCACGCAAAACGCATGGGTTCAGTCATACGGTACAAGATGTGTAAAGCCTCCTGTAATATTCGGCGATGTAAGCCGCTCACATCCTGTCACTGTTGAATGGATAAAATATGCTGCTTCTCTTACCGATAAACCGGTAAAAGCGATGCTTACCGGGCCTGTAACTATTTTTAACTGGTCATTCCCACGCGAGGACATCTCCGCAGAGCAGTCCATGTATCAGATAGGTCTTGCGATAAGGGATGAAGCATCAGATCTCGAAGCCGCCGGCATTAAAATAATACAGGTGGATGAAGCTGCCTTCCGCGAAAAGCTTCCGCTTAGAAAGGCAGACTGGCACAAGCATTATCTGGATTATGCGATAAGGGCCTTTCGACTGGTACATTCCGGACTTCAGGCAGGCACACAGCTCCATACGCATATGTGCTACAGCGAATTTACAGACATTATTCCTGAAATAGATGACATGGATGCCGATGTGATAACATTCGAGGCTTCCCGTTCTAATTATGAGATTCTGGATTATCTCGCAAAAGCAGATTTTCAGACAGAGGTCGGTCCTGGCATTTATGACATTCATTCTCCGCGTATACCGTCAGTTGCTGAAATGGTAACTGCCCTTAAGACCATGTCAGAAAAAATCGGGATCAGAAAGCTCTGGGTTAATCCTGACTGCGGACTTAAGACAAGAGGCATTAAAGAGGCGGAAGAGAGTCTTAAAAATATGGTAGCCGCAGCAGAATACATGAGAAAATCATGTACAATACCTGAATGATTCATCCGATATCATTCTTGCCGTGATAAGTCCCATCGAAATCGCAAGAAGGATCAAAAATGATGAGGCGAAATTAGATGCCGCCTTAATCAGATTCATTGCTCCGAGATTATAGACTGCCCTGTAAAAGAACAGACCGGGTACCATGATAACGACAGACGGAACTGTAACTGAAATCCTGGGATAGCCTAGTCTGTTCTTCAGCATGCTCGCTAAAAGTCCGCATACAAGGGCTCCGATAAAGGCCGCGATCGGCATGGGGCATCCGAAAACATTTGAGAGAGTAAGACGCAGCGTATTGCCGATGCATCCTATCGATGCCGCCGAGGCTGCCATTTTTGCGGAGCTGTTGAACATGATCGAGAAACCGAATACTCCGCAGAAGCTTAGAACAAGCCAGAAAAATATCCTTACTCCGATCGGGATCTTTAATGCTAAAAAATCATCAGGCTTAAGATGCAGTACAAAGGCCATTGCCCATGCGGTGATACTCGCGACAGTAACGATCATGATCGAATAGGCCAGCCTTTCAATCCCGGAACGCATATCCTGCTTGGCCAGGTCGATGCCGCTCGTAATAAAAGGAAAACCCGGAATAATAAAAAGCATTGAGCAGATATATCCTGCCTCATGCTGTCTGCTCAGACCGCCTATATTCATAAAGGCCAGAAAAGAAAAATAGTAGGCAAGGCAGGCGCATACTACGGAAATAATAATGTTAGAGAACAGAGTGAATCTGTGGCTTATCAGATTGCTTCTGACAAAGTTTCCGACACCGGCTCCAATAAAGGCACACAGCATCTCTACCGGTCCGCCGCCCAGAAGAAATGTAAACGCTCCACATGCGACGGCAGCGGAAAGTCCGAGAACGGCCGGTGAATGGAGCGTGTGCTCTTTTTCAATCCTGTCCAGCTCATTGTGGACATCATCAGCGGAAAGCCTGTAGTCTGCGTCTAAAAACCTGCGTACAAAGGCTTCAAGCTCGTTAAGCCTGGATGTGTTGACACCACTTGAAGTAAGGCAGAGAGACTGCGAAATGCACTTGTCATCTGAAATACAGCTGTAATCAATGGTCATAAAGCCTACGTTAACGGAACATATCACATCAAGCTTTCTGGCCATGTCGTTCATTGAATTTCTGACTCTCCACGCGCCTGTGCCGCAGGATAAAAGCATCA
>JBJELA010000405.1:0-5004 GCA_051878915.1 Candidatus Weimeria sp. | reverse complement strand
TTGAACTTTACTTGACCGCATAATTGCGAATAATGACTTAATCAGCAGACACTACATAAAGAATAAATGATTTTTTACTTTTCAGTCATAGAATAAACTGGTATAATCGAATTGGGTTTCCAATTTATAAAAGGAGTTATTTTTATGACAGAAGAAAAGAAACACAAAACAGGACTGGGATCTCAGATGATGTACGGAATGGCCGAGTTTTTCAATGGCGGCGCGTTCGTGATCATCGGATCCTTTTTTACTGCCTTTCTGATCAAGGCAATGGAGATGCCGCCGGCACTTGCCGGAACTGTACCTCTTATCGGACACATTTGGGATGCGGTGACAGATCCTATGATGGGTAACATCACAGACCGGACTACCGCAAAAATGGGGCCGAAGCGTTTTTACATGCTGATAGGCTCGTTTGCTACGGCTCTGACATTTATCGGACTGTGGATTCCGTTTTCATCGAAGTCAACAGCGGCAATGTTTGTTTTTTACGTACTGATGTACTGCCTGTTCTCGACAGGTTCTACTATCCTGATGGTGCCGTACAACGCCCTGCTGCCGGACATGATAGACGACTATACGGAGAGATCGAAGTTCTCAAATGTCAGAATGATCTGGTCGACACTTGGCTCGATGGTCTGCGGAGTAGTGCCTACTCTTATGATAACCGAGCCAAATCAGGCAACTCTCTATTTCAGATGCTGCCTGTTGTTTGGTGCCTGCTTCTTGGTTACGAGCCTTGTAACAGTCGCGGGAACCTGGGAGAAGCAGCACCCTCCGGTGAAGTCAAAGCTTGTCGAGAGCTTTGACCACGCTGGAAGCGTATTCAGAAACCGTTCGTTCAGACTCTTTATCGGAATCTACCTGACAGGGCAGTGCGGAACAGATTTCGTTACCGGAATGGCAGTCTATTATGTGGACGATGTCTTAAACGGCTACGAGAATCACTATTTCACCTATCTGATGGCGGCGATCATTCTCTCACAGCTTATCGGAATGCTGATCTGGGGACCTGTGATGACAAAGACCTCGAAGAGGACGACAATCCTTATCGGAGCGCCGATACGTATCGCATCGACACTTCTTCTTATCCCGTTCTCATACGAGGGAGCGAGCATCATCCCGATCCTTCTTCTTGCCTGCGGCATTGGAATCGGAAATGCGGCTACACTTACAAGCATCTTCGCGATCATGGCGGATATGGCCGAGGTCGATGAGCTTGTAACCGGCTCGCACAGACCAGGAGTAGTTTCCGGAATGTCTACATTTGCAAGGAAGATCTCGTCCGGACTTTCTTCCTGGCTTATAGGAATCCTGCTGTCGGCAGCAGGCTACAGTGAAAAAATAGCAAATGCCGGCGGCAGACAGTCGCTTTCAACCCAGCATGGGATCGCTTTGATTTTTATCATGATGCCTGTAATTCTCTGCGTGTTATTGTTTATTTTCGGATACAAATTTCCAATGACTCAGAAGGAGTTCGACATCGTTAAGAAAGAGATAAAAAGGAAACGCGGAGAGGATGACTCTATAACGACGGATGAAGAAAAAGCAGTATGTGAGCGGGTTACAGGACTTCCATACGAGAAACTCTGGGACCATAAAAATGAATGGATTGCCAGAAAATGAAAACATTTTCAGGTTAGCTCTGGCTTTATTTAGAAATTGTGAAACCGATTGACCTCTTGACTTTATCAAAATTTGTGATAATATTCTTTCAAAGATTTTTGGAAACGATTTCTAACGATCTGGTTTTCAAAGATTACTGTAAACAAAGTCTGTAAGATGAAGAAGAGGTGTTTTTTATGAAGTTTATGATTCGCTTACACAGCCCGGAAGAGGCTGAAGAGTTCGTAAAAATTGCATCCGGCTTCGATTATGATATAGATCTTAAAACCGGAGCAGCATATCTGGATGCTAAGTCACTCCTTGGTGTTATCTCCTGCGCTTTGAACAAAAAGACCGAGGTCATCTGTCCAAAGAACGCAAACGATTTTAAATCGAGTGTTTCAAAATTTGCTGTTGCATAAGTAGATGATAAGTGCTACAATGCTCTTATCTCGAAAGAGAAAAACTAAATAACTCTTCAGGGCAGGGTGCGATTCCCTACCGGCGGTAAAGCCCGCGAGCCGTATGGCATGATCCGGTGAGATTCCGGGGCCGACAGTACAGTCTGGATGAAAGAAGAATGTTAATTAATGTTTGTTTACAGTGTCCTGAGGTATTTTACCTCAGGATTTTTTTTACAAGCAGGTCCTGTTGAGCTGGCTTTAACAGGACCTGTTTTTTTTGTGAGGTGATTTTTTGTTTACAGGAATATGTGAGGAGTGCGGGAAAATCCGGCAGATAACGGATACCGGCGGAGGAAGGAAGCTTACGATCAGCGCCTCTGAAGTCCTTGAAGGCTCTGTGACAGGCGATTCGATAAGTGTCGACGGTGTCTGCCTTACAGCCACGGAGCTTGGAGATGATTTTTTCAAGGCTGATGTCTCAGAGGAGACGCTTCGCTACACTGTTCTTGGAAAAAGACGGATAGGCGATATCGTAAATCTCGAAAGAGCCGTCCGTGTAGGAGACAGGCTCGGCGGCCACATAGTCGCAGGCCATGTCGACGGGACAGGAACGGTAAAGCGGATAGAACGCGACGGTGACTCGTATCTCTACACCTTTACCTCTGATAAAGACATTATGCGGTTTATCATAAAAAAGGGCTCCGTCACAGTAAACGGAATCTCGCTTACAGTCGCGGAGCTTACTGATGATGATTTTTCGATAGAGGTAATACCACACACACTTTCGGCAACGAATCTCGGAAGGCTGAGGCCGGGAGATACAGTGAACCTCGAAAATGACATGATAGGTAAATACGTGGAGCATTTTCTCTCTGTAAAAAATGAAAGCCACGGCCTTACATACGAAATGATTGAAACGCTTTTATAAGGAGGCTTTATATGGAAGAAGAATTTGATTACAACACCATTGAGGAAGCTTTAAGCGACCTCGCGCACGGGAAGGTCATCATGGTAAGTGATGACGAGGACAGGGAAAATGAGGGCGACCTGATCCAGGCAGCGCAGTTTGCGACGACTGAGTCGATCAACTTCATGGCAAGCTGCGCCAAGGGACTTATCTGCACTCCTATGTCCGCGGAGAATGCCGAAAGGCTCGGGCTTGAACCGATGGTCGTAAACAACACAGACAATCACGAGACTGCTTTTACTGTATCCTGCGACCACTATTCGACGACTACCGGAATTTCCGCGGAGGAGAGAGCGATTACAATGAAGGCCCTTTCTGATGAGAAGAGCCTTCCTACAGATTTCAGGAGACCTGGCCACGTATTCCCGCTTATCGCGAAAAAGAACGGAGTTTTAGAGCGCGACGGCCACACCGAGGCTACAGTAGACCTGCTGAGGCACGCGGGATTAAAGCCATGCGGCATCTGCTGTGAGATAATGGCCGAGGACGGACACATGATGAGGCGCGACGGCCTGATACAGTTTGCGAAGGAGCATAAGCTGACCTATATCACGATAAGCCAGCTCAAGGACTATTGCCGTATCCATGACAAGCATGTAGTACGTGTCGCGTCGGCAAAGCTTCCGACGAAATACGGCAATTTCATGATCCACGGCTATCAGAACGATATCACGGGTGAGCACCATGTGGCGCTAGTGAAGGGCGATATCGGCGATGGAAACGACGTGCTCTGCAGAGTCCATTCAGAGTGCCTTACAGGTGACTGCTTCGGTTCACTCCGCTGTGACTGCGGAGACCAGCTGCATAACGCGATGAGGATGATCGAGAAGGAAGGCAGGGGAGTGCTTCTGTATATGAGACAGGAAGGCCGTGGAATAGGGCTTCTGAACAAAATAAAAGCCTACGCCTTACAGGAGCAGGGTTTTGATACAGTTGAAGCGAACGTGATGCTCGGCTTCGCGCCGGACCTCCGTGAATACTGGGTTGGCGCCCAGATCCTTGAGGACCTCGGAATACATACCCTGAGACTTCTTACAAACAACCCGCAGAAGGTCTACGGTCTCTCAGGCTTCGGCCTCGAAATCACAAAGAGAATTCCGATCGAGATCGCTCCGCAGGAGTACGATGAGAGATACCTGAGGACCAAGAGAGATAAGATGGGACATATTTTTAAAGAGATAATCTGAAAGGAGACAGAAAATGTACGAAGTAAAGACACTTGAGGGAAAATTAGTAGCAGACGAGAGCATGAAGGTAGCCATCGTGGCTTCAAGGTTTAATGAGATAATCGTAAACAAGCTTCTCGGCGGTGCGCTTGACGGACTTGTTCGTCACGGCGTAAAGGAAGAGAATATCACCGCGATGTGGGTTCCGGGCGCATTTGAGATCCCTGTTATCGCCAAGAGACTTGCCCTCTCGAAAAAGTACGACGCAGTCATCTGTGTCGGAGCAGTGATCCGTGGTTCAACATCACACTATGAGATGGTATGCAATGAGGTATCAAAGGGAATCGCCCAGACCTCACTCGAGACAGGAGTTCCTGTCCTCTTCGGAGTCATCACGACCGACAATATCGAGCAGGCTGTGGAGCGTGCCGGAAGCAAGGCCGGAAACAAGGGCTACGACTGCGCGGTTTCAGCCATCGAGATGGTAAACCTGATGAAGCAGATATAAGCGTGTGATAAAGAGACATTTTTAATAGAAGATACAGTAATGAGAGATACAGATTATATGCGCCGCGCCATTGAGCTCGCAAGGCGGGGCGAGGGCGGTGTGAATCCGAACCCTCTCGTCGGCGCGGTTATAGTAAAGGACGGAGTTATCCTTGGTGAAGGCGCCCACCTTAAGTACGGCTCTCTTCACGCTGAAAGAAATGCGATAAAGGACGCGAAGGAGAATGGCAACGACATAAAAGGCGCCACTATCTATGTGACGCTTGAACCCTGCTGCCACCACGGGCACCAACCGCCGTGCACCGAGGCTATAGTAGAAGAGGGGATAAAAAAAGTCGTTATCGGCTCGAGAGAT